>CAZFON010000063.1:0-8561 GCA_964520185.1 uncultured Planctomycetales bacterium
TGACCAACAAGTGGGAGGCGCCACATATACTTTTTATCATGAGAATTCATCGGATCAAAATTCCCCGTGGCATTACGCGCCCAAGGGAGCACCTGTTGCTAATGACAGTTTCGGTGTCCTGACAGATTATAATTCAACGATGAATCCGGATTTTTCAGTTACCAATTCCGATACTTTTTCCAAGGTTCTTTTCCAGGCCGATGTGCCGGCCCAAATAACGGTTCAAATGTCCAAGGAGCATCCCGGAACCGTTGAATATTTGGATCAAGGCTCGAACACCTGGAAAAATATTTCTACACTTAATGGGGTTTCATCGGATACGGTGGATGCACTTAAAGCGCAGATAGGCACTGCAACCAAACCCCAAGAAATAAGTTTATCTAACCGGCCGTTCTTCTATTTCTTATCGCCGTCCAATGGAGCTACCTGGATGGGTGATGTTATTCCCGTGGCAGACGAGACTACCAAACCGGTTTGGATACAGCAAGGTAACGAAGCGGTAAGCCAGAGTGCCACCTTTACAACCCTGCCAAACGCGGTTCCTGATTTATATGCATTTAGAATGCCCAGCGGCGATATCGAAAGAAATTATTTTACGGCCCCCAAGGGGGAAATAGCCGTACCCAGCTATGTGAATCAGCCGTACATAGATGCAAACAATATGATTAGGACCGCAGAAACCACCTTTGCTGTTGCCAAGCCAGGATTACAGGAGACCATCATAGATAAGAATGGGACGCAAAGCACAGTACCGATCAGCGACAATATTCATCAGACTGTATCTGTTTATAAAGGATTGACGGACAAGGAGCCCTTGAATGTGCTCTTTACCGACGGTCTGGAACACCGCTGGTCTATAGGACAGGACATTTTCCGTAAGGGACAGGTGGTTGGACAAATGGGAGAGCAGATTTTCCCTGTAAGTATTTTTGGTAGGGGCACGGAAGATGCCGGTATCAACCTCCATCCCGATTTTTCAAAGGCCGTCAAATTTAATTTTACCAATGGGCAATTAAACCTGACTCAGGGACAACTGCCTGCAGGAGTTGCAATGGATGGCTGGACGGTTAAACCCGGCAAAATGGAAAACACCGTCGTTTTAACAAGCCCGACGCAACAGAGCTACACCTTGGCGGCAACTTTTGATAAGCAAACAGGCGCAGCAAGCTTTGCCGTACCGGATTCTGTTTTAGAGAATAAGCCCCAAAATGCTCCCGTTGTTTTACCGCAAGGTTATTCTATTCCCGTGATGGCGGTCAATGATTTTGGTACGGACCATCCAACCTATGCAGTACCTGAATTTTTGACCATGGAAAATTACAATCCATTTACAGGTGCGTATGGAACGCAATTACTTAAAGAAGCCGGGAATTTAAGCTACACAGGATTGAATGCAGCTGACTATAACGCGGCGGGACAACGGGTTGCTGGTGTAGGCAACATGATGCCGATGAATCTAACAATTACGCCAACAGCAAGAGGTCCGGAGGTAACAACAACCTATGTGGGGGCCGGCGCAGAAGCGGATAGTGATCACATTACCTTTATAGTCAAAGGCCAATCTACCGACGCCAACGGAGTGATGACAGGTGCTCATTTTGATTTGGCCAATGGTGCAGGGAGACTTACGCAACAATTTATTAACAATGGGTTCTCCGATTTGGATTTACGAACAATTTATGGTCCAGGAGGCGCCCAAACCAATACTCTTGGTTCACGGGGTTTATTTAGGTATGAGGAGATGAGCAATGGCTCATGGAGCATCCCGGAAGGATATACCCTTTTTGATCCTTCGGTAGGTTTTAAGGTTTTCCAGGCAGGTGTAGAAAAACAGGTTGTTTATCAAAATTTTGGTAATGGATATTTAGAGAACACCAAGGGAGAGAAAGTAGGGAAAGGCCCTCAATTATATTATGGGGTCGCGGGACTTACAGCGTCGATCCCTCTGAATGCTTCAGGAGTAAAACAGAAGACAGATCAATCACCGGAAGAACAGATCCATTGGCATTTTGAGCAAGCGATCAATGGAGGCATGGCTGCTGCCACCGATGAAACCGGCAGGGATTTGCAACGGGAATTGGTCTGGGGTAATTATTTAAAAGGCGTTCAAGCCCGTAACAACCCCGACAATTCCACTAATTCATTATTTGGCGGTCTTTCAGGCATGGGGGCAAACCTTAGTCTCCCACCCACAGAACTGGATCAGGCAAATAATTCCTTTGATTTGGGTCAAAATCAGATCGGCGCCCGGAATAAATTTATGACTTTCTCACCGGAGACAGCCATGCCGGTGACCATGGGCTATGACGACAATGGCAATTTCAATTTTAACCCGATCACATTAGCGGACAATTTGAATTATAGTTTTGGATTAGCCGGAGGACAAATAAAGGTCAATACTCAGCAATACGCCCCGCAGGTTATTGGTTTAAATGGGTTAGATGTTCATGGCACAAAGGTGTTTTTACAAGATGCAGATGCAACCAACATTATGCAGTCGGCGCAGTCTGGCTTGAAATCAGCCGTAGACACCTTGAAAGCGGCCCCCATGTCCAACTGGGGATTTGGTAGCAAACTTATAAACGCAGATGATCGTTTTTTAAAGGCTAACCAATATTTTAATGAGACCTATGGCGCCATAGAACCATTTGTAGCAACCGGAGCACGAGGAGTCATTTTAAATAATGCGCAAACACAGATCGATATTGCCAAGAATGAGGCTCATCATACCCTCTGGCAATTCTTTGGGGGTATTAATGCAGCCCCTTATGATACTGCCTCAGACGCCATTCATCAGAGCATTGCCGAGAACCTGCCGTATTCTTCCACGGTGTTGGCCTACAATGGGTTCTCTCATGTAGCGCCGAATCTTCTTAGTTTTTATGGCATAAAAGATGTTTGGGGTCTTGCCAAATTTGCAGGCAGGGATGATAGCGTAGGGCAGGCGGTAAGGAATTCTATTTCGGGCGGCATAGAAACGGATCAACTTCAGCGGGAGGCTGCTCTTCAAGATGCAGCAGATACTCGAGCCGGGAAAAACGGCTTCTGGGTGAAATTAAGCACAGGGGAGGCCGTGTCCATTGGATATGTATTCTCACTTGGCGGCAAATTGAGTGGAAAAACAGGATTCCGTTTTGCCACACCTAACCAATATTTTGCAGAACCAGTTACCAAGGGCGATGTTTATGGAGCGGGCGCTGTTATTCTAACATTGGGTATGAGTCGTATTCTTGGTCCGCTTTTTTCCACCGGAGCGAACACTTCATGGGGATTTGCAGCCGGGGGTTTTGCACGTGCTGCCCTTATTAGAGGTGGTGCCTATGCCGCGACAAATTTGGCCTTATATCAGGCTATTAACGCTTATACGGGCGAAGGACATGGTGATTTTAAAACCAATGCATTAATAGTAGGTCTTGGGTTGATATCTGGAGGACTTCAGGAACTGGGGAATACAGGATCTGTGGCCAAGGCGTCTCTTGCAGGTGAAATTCCGGCAGGCACTTCTTTATTCAGTACAACAGGATTAAGGATCGTCGCTAATTCAGCATTCACTCAAGCAGGTCTGCAAAGTGAAATATATACCGTTTCCGGACTGGGATTGAGCGCTTTGCAGGGTAAGGCTCCTACCGCCGGAGAAATTTGGAACAATTATCGCGCAGGATTAGGCGCCGGGGCAATTTTCGGAACGATCCTTCCAGCAGCTGGACTTATGAGGCCGGCACTTCAAAGCTTTAATAAACCCTGGAAGGTGATGGTGGCCTCCTCGGTGCTTGGGGCGGCGGCATTCCCGGCAGTGAAAACTTTGACGGGTAGCGGCTCTCTTTATGATAACTATTTAGGAGAAGGCAATTGGGCCAATTATTTAAGAGGCGCAATATTGGGAGGTGGGTTTGCCTACGGCACGTTAGGACCTGGAACAAAGCTTGAAGGAATTTTGGGAAGAGGAGTTTTAAATAATGGCCCCACATTGGGAAAATTTCTATATGGCGGTGCCACGGGTATTTTGGCTGGGGCTTCTGTCAATGCCTTAAGGGGAGATTACAAGGGTGCCGCTCATCCTGTTCTTAATTTTGGAATTGATGCCACAGGCAATTTTATTGCCGGCGGTTTATCAGCGGTGTATGTATCAAAACAAGTTGAAAAGATAGCTTCCGGATTGAATGCCTACACAGGGACAGGCAAGCCACAGACGGTAAATGTTTTTGGTTTGGTCAAGCTTGGCGATTGTTCAGGGCCGCAATTACTGGCTAATCAAACCTTGGCAGGTGCCATTGAATGGATGGCCATAGCACCAGCCATGCAGATCGGCAGCACGGGTTGGGAAAGCCTGAAAATAAAGGCGGGATATTATGACAATGCCGGCCAGAACTGGGCTAATACTAATGAAGGCAATATCCTTACAACCAGCAGCATTAAAGACATCAAATCCGGCATTCATTTGTGGGATCCTGTAACCTGGCTTAAGCTCGCAGGCACCATCCAAACAGCCAAGGGAACGGTCAACTTAGTTTCTCCCATAACCTCGTCCGAGTTAATGCAAAGCTCCATAACAGGGATGCGTTCTGGCGCCATTATGAAGCCGCTGCTTGCCTTGGGTCAGGTTGAATCTGCTACGGGAACTGCACCCAACTTGGTGCAGCGTATTATGCAGGGATCTGCCTTGCAAAAGATACCTGTTGCAGGGGCACCTGCCCAATGGGCATGGGCAAATGTTATTGTCATGCCAACAGTAATTTCAGGGATTGATACGATCGTGCGCACGGCGGATGATAAAGCGTTACAGCTTACTGGCAGCAAGCCGACATTTTCAGCCGTAGAAGGCCAGAACGGTAATATTAATGTAGGCACCTATCATGATTTGAGCACTGGAAAGTCCTTTGCGGCTTACGCAACTAATAGAGAAGGATATATAACGCCAGCCCTGGCGGAAACATTTAAATGGCTGCCTTTCTTGATGATGCCCGCAGGAGCAGGGAAGGGACCACAAACCGATAGAATCTTGATCGATCTAAGCAGCAACCGTTCGTCATCCGGACCTTCACAAGGGGGAGAGACCATTGGAACAAGACCAGCAGGGTCTCCGCCAGGAGGACCGGCAGAAGCAGAACGTTCCACCGAAAGAGTTTCTAATCCGCCAACCGAACCGCCCGGCGGCGCCGCTGGAGTAAACAGAGCTCCAACAGAATCACCGTTGCAAGGTTCGACGGGCTTAGAGCTGACACAAGGATTAACAGGGCCGACAGGATTAGAACGAACACCGGAACAAACATCAGGGTTGACAGGCCCAACGCAGTTAGGAGCCCCGAGTCTTGATGATTTTCGCCTCCCGAGTGGAGAGATAACTCCGGCAGGAGAAGCTGCTTATAGGGAAGCACGCGCTAACTATGATCTGGCCCTTCAATCGGCAAACGTGCCATCAAAGCCGGCAGAGATAGCGCCAGAACCCACCTTCTCACCCAATGATCCGGTAGGTAAATTTTATACTGATACCAAGGACCAGTGGCTGGAACATTTCCAGGCAAGGTATCCGAACGATCCTGGTCGGGCCAATGCAGAAGCCACCGCGCAAGCCTTAAAAGCATTAACCGAATTACAAGCCAGGTTAATGGAAACTCCTAATGTCGAGGCTCCTAAACCAACGGAAATAAAGTCGCCGGAATTAGCGGTAAGGCCTGAAGCCAATCCGGCAGCTGAATCAGGAAGCATGCGTAATTGGCTTTCTCAGTTAATTTCAGGTCTCAAGGGGATATCAAAGCCAACCGCCGGAGATTTAGGGGCCAATAATAATCGTACTATGGCGCGATCAGTCATAGAAAGATTGAATGCAATGTCGGCGTCTATAGGACGTACCTTGGCTGAGCATGCCCGCAATGCTCTTGCCAATTCCCAGGTGGCTTCCGAGTTGGGCTCCAATGCCGCCTTGCATATGAAGAGAGATGCTAATGGCAATGTGATGGGAGCGGCTGTCACCAGAGGAGGAAAAACAGACAGGTTTACTCTTTTCCACGAAGCTATTGAAATCATGTATCGCATGAAGGGTTATTCTCGGGATGAAGCTCACGCTCTTGCAACCCGAGCAGAATTTCGTGCCCGCGCACAAGCACGGGAAGCAGCTGGAGGTATTGCAAGGGAGAATTTTGTTGAAGGGCCAGAGGGAGATAAGGCTTACCTTCAAGCGGTCAAAGAACGAGGAGGCATTGCGCGGGAGAATTTTGCCGAAGGGCCAGCAGGGGACAAGACCTACCGTCAAGCGGTTAGGGACTTCTTTAATGCCAAGGGCAATGAAGGTCTGCTCGATCAGGTCAATCAAAAAGCCAATGCCGATGCGACGACGGCACTTGTCGGGCATGGAAAGGGTGGCAATGAAGAATATGGCTCTAATAAGGCCACGCCTGAGAAAGCCGTTGCTTCCGCCGAAGAAAAAGTATCCACACCAAGCGAGGAATTAGGGAAAGAACCGGTTGCTGAAAGGCCAGCGGTGGAAGTTCAGCGCAGCGCCGAGGAATCCCGTGGCCCGCCGGAGAAGTTCATATTGTCCGGAAGTCTTCTTGGAAGAGCCATTGATTCCTTGCGTGCCAGTTTCAAACCCGCAGAAAAAATTTCTTCTTCACCGACAGTTAAACCAGCAGGAACAGAAGATTTTGCTAGCTTAGCTAATCCAGGAAGACGTGTGATGTCTGAGGATAAGGAACGTCCGGGGCAGGGTATTTTATTTAAAGCTTTGCAAAAATTTGAGAATTTTGTTGAAGTCAAGCAAACTGCAGCAAGAACAGAAAGAGCAAGCATCGTGAAAGGGTTAGGGCTAGAATCCGATGCTACCTCACGCGAAATCGAAGATGCCATCAAAAAGCTTTCAGCTGATCAGGCCGGCAAGGTGCGAGATCGTTTACAAAAAGCCGAAAAAGGGAAGGCATATTTGATATCAGCAACCACAGGTATTGGGAAGAGCGTAATATCAGCTCTTATGCTGGCTGCAAATCCCAGGGTTGAAAATCATGTTGTTATTTCCATAGAGCCTGATCTCGTGCAAAGCAAGGGGCATCTTACTGATTGGATAAAGAACTGGCTGCCTGAGGTATTGACACGAGTAGGAGTGAATGTAAAGGGTTATAACATCACCTTTGGAGATGGGGAATCAGTTAAAGGATTTCTAGGAAATTTAGTTCAAGCAAGAGGAAGAAATGTCTACCACATCCCAGCCAAAGATTATCTTCAAATAGGGTTAGAAGCAAAGGATGAATACGCTCAAGTTATTCGTAGTTTAAGAGACCAAGGGGTACAGGTTACTATCCTCGATGCAGAAAAAATGTCCAGACCATCTCTTGCCAATCAGGGAAGCGCAGAAGCCAGGAAAGGGGATAGCGATATTCACAGAATTGTTGACTCGGTTATACCAGACATAGAGAGAGAGGTTAGCAATTTACAGGCGGTTACTGATGTATGGATCGATGCAGAAGGCAAGATCGTTAAAGAAGGGGACGCCTCAGCGGTAAAGAAAGTACAGGTTCCCGTTGAATACAGCCCGCAGGCAGAAGCAATTGCTATTAATATGGCAAGGAAAGCAGGTCTTGTGGCCCAGGATCGTCCGGTAACAATAGCTGAAGTGCGCGGGACAGATGAAGGGCTCATGATCATAGCAGCAGTGCAGTCAGCCGTAAGATCCTCGGTAGGCATAAGAGTAGGTGAAAGAGGAGTGGCTATTCATGGCACAGAAGTGAATACCATAGAGCGAAACTCTGGTCTGCTTTTGGATGGGGTCAGTGAAAGAAGCTTATTATCTTCGCTTACTGATTATTGGGCTGCACGCAAATTGGGAGAATCCGCAAGAAGCCTCGATGGGCGCCTTAAAGATATTATCCAGAGACGCAACGGCCTTCGTGTTACTCACCAAGAAATGGATCAAGTAGCTTTGGATAATGGGGCTAATGTTGTTGAAATGTCAGGAACAATTTCTGCCGCGATGCAAAGGTCGGCTGAATTATTCAAAGGGGCCGTCACCCTCACCCAAGAAGGGTTTTCCACAGTATTCAAGAAACCCTGGACTAATCAAACCGGATTTTTGTTTGACAATGATATTAATCAAGGTGTAAATAGTGCTTTTGGCCGACGGGCTGATCAGAATGCGGGGAGTTTTGCTGCGGCTGATATTAGGCTTGACCGTAGCGCATTGGTCAAAGGGACATCGGGTAGGTTTTCTCAATTTGCCACCGCATTCCTTGAAGCCATTAGCAGAGGGGTACGCGGATCGCAGGGAATCGCCGAGGTCTTTATAGGCGACAGCAACAAGAATATTTTTAGGGTCAAGGATATAAAGAAGGGATATACTTCAGAAAATTTGGAATTAGTGAAACCCAACGAAGAAGGGATATCACCCATTGATCAAGTCAATGAGCGTTTAAGATCAAGGGATGATGTTGCCTTCATCGTTGACAGGGTTTGGGCAACGGGTGAAACGTTAAAGGGCAATGACAAGCTTTTACTCGTCGGTATTGCGGATCAGGGTACTGCGGAGAAGGATTTAAAGCAATTGCCGGACCGTTTCAGAGGGGTGGCGGATCGTC
>CAZFON010000064.1:0-8540 GCA_964520185.1 uncultured Planctomycetales bacterium
CCCTGAATATCGGAATAGGTCACAAAATCATTGACTGAACCAAACCCACCACTGGCGCCGTTGAAAGGCATTAACCCTCCCCCAAACGCTGCGCCAAAACTTCCAAGGCCAGATGGGGTTGTGCTTTGTTGGCTATTTTGCAGTACTGTTTCGTCCCCTACTTGTACTGCCTGCATACTGCTGTTTGAGGGGGTGAATAAGACTGTTAAAAATTCCTTGAACCAGGAAGGGTTAGTGGTGTTACCGCTGTTGGCGGGGCTATAAAAAGTGGCCATGAACCCGGCTGATAGAACGCTCGTGGCAACCAAAGCCAGGCCCTGGTATTCAGCTTGCAGATATGCATAGTTATATTGATACGAAGCACTATCCTTGGCTTTATTCTCATCGTATTTTCCTATGACCTCATTTTCAAGAACACCCAAACCCACTGTGAATAGGCCTTGAATAAAAGCACGCGACAGGCTTGCAACACCTTTACTACTATCCCATGTATATAAAGCTGAGCCTATAGTGCTACCTGCAAGGCCAATGGCACTGGAAATATTGTCCGTGGCCTTGATGCCGCCTGCCTTATAAGCGATGATCCTTGCCGCCATGCCGACGAGATCGCCGAAAATTTGAGGGGCCATGTTATTCATCGTGATGTTCATGGCTTTTGAAATGGAAACGGAGCTGTTGGCAGTAGAGCCTGCGCTTGCAAACCCTTCATAATAGGATGCGGATAAACCGGCGGTAATGGCCGCGTTATTGGCCCCTGCCTGAATTGCCGCGGTGATGGGGGTTGCTCCATAATTTGTTGCGGTATTTATAAAATTGGTATATGCCGTTGACGCTGATGGATAATTGTTTACCCAATAGTTTGCCTGGGCGCCCAGCGAACCTTTAGTACCTGATGGCGCTGGAACCTGGTTATTGGATTGAGTTGAATTAGCCGCCTTTGCCTGTGTGGCACCAGGCTGGGCCTCTTGCTGATATTCCGGAGAACCTTCTAGGCTGTCATCCACCGGAGGCGGCGCTGTTGCTTGAAGACTGAGAGGGGTGGTATCCGCCGTAGTTGTTAGTACCCCTGTGGGCATCAACGTGCCGGTATCAAAAGACGTGAAATCAAATGTAGTATTTCCAAATGCATCCGTTGTGAAGCCAGTTCCAAATGTAAGGTCGGGATTTAAAGTCGTTGTAGCGCCCGTGGTTAATGCAGGGCTGGCCGCGACTGTCGCAGGTGTCGTCACTGTTGTGGGCGTGGTGTCTTCTTCTCCCAGGGAGAGGTTCTCATAATAAGCTTCCTTGTCCGTGCCCGAGTAAGTATCGTCTGCGGAAACAGTTCCTTGAGTTGTTGACTGCCCTGTTGTTTGGCCCGATTGGGTTGATGTTGTTGTCCCTCCGGTGGAAGTTGAAGTTCCTGTAGATTGAGGATTATTAGCCAGGGAATTTGTAATCTGTGTCTTTTCATTATCCGAGCCGGCCCGCTGCCCTTGGCTTATACCGAAAAATTGGCCGAAATTGGTACCAAAGGCATTATCAGAAAGCGAAACAGCTGCGGACACTGCCATATTTGATGCCACGGTATTGGCAATCATCCCGACCCCTGCCGAAAGGATCGTGCCCATGTCGCTGCACGTTCCCTTGCTGGGCGGACAAAAGGCGTTATTGATCAGCTTGGTAAGCTCATACTGCACCTCCGCTTTTAAAAGTCCTACGGCAAACCCCACGGCAACCCCCTCAGCAGTCGTAGTCGCAATGGAAGTGGCTGTGGCATTGGCGGCTGTCGCAGCGCTGGCAGCACCGGAAATACCGACGGTTATGGCTGTATCGATGGCCGTACCAATGAGGTACGCTGAGTGCGCATCGCAGGAATTCTGCATCACACAGATCGTTTCTATGGTCTGCGTCAGATTGCTTAACTGTATGGAAAAACTCGAATAAGCTACAGCAAACCCCTCCCTGACGCCTGTCGATTGTGCGGCCAGGGAACCTGGCGCAGGAGCTGCGGAAGAAGTGGTTCCAAAAACACTTGTACAAGCCTTATTAATACCCCAAGTGAGCGCCTTTGTAACCACCGTTAACACCGTATTTACCACTGTTTCCAGTATCATTGCAGTCATCTCTACAATATCGTCAATGACCGTTGAAATGATCTCCGGCAGCACGCTGACCACGGCCTCAACGACCTCAACAACAATAGACATAATAGTGTTGATAACAGTGGCAATGATCGATGCAATTGTTTGTACGACCGTAGTAAGTACGGTGGCAATTGTGGAACCTATGGAAGCTACTGTGGATCCCACCGAGCCTAAGGTCGATCCCGCTGATCCTGCTCCGCTCATGGCCCCGCCCACAACAGCCAACGCAATGGAGCAGACCCAAATAATGATCTGCAAGGTCAGCGCAGAGCTGGTCAAAATGCCAGGCAAGTCGCTGGATTTATCACGCCACTTATCGCCCCAAACAAATGCTTGTAAGGCCTCGGGCACTGATTTATAAGAAACTGTTTCTTTAGAAACGGTGCTGTCGGCAAAAACAAAACCATCAACGTTATTCAGGAAATCCTGCGCATCGATAATGCGCGGATAATCAAGGTCTGTATAGTAAACCTTGCCTCCGGCAATGGTTTGCACGGTAACAAAATGTTCGTTCTTAAAATGGGCAATGAACGGGGTCTGTAATTTAAATTCGTCTTGCGGGGCCACCTTCAAACTTTGGTAATGATCAAGCCCAAGGGCGTGGGCGGTTTTGTTGATGGAAAAAAGTGTAGTTTTTAATTTCTTCTCACCGATCTTGATGATGTCTGCCATGATGTCCACGGAAAGGGTCATCAGGGAGATCTCCGGCAGGCTTCGGTGGATACCGTTGGCATCAAGGATATTTTTTAAAGAGTACACCCCGCAATTGAGCACGTTAAGCTTAGGGGTCTTCAGCCATTGGGTGATCTGCCTGATCTTTCCAACGGTAAAGATGGTTTTAGTATCGATCTCGAGCGTATGCGCTTGCTTCGCATTTGCAGGAGCCTGGTCCAAATTTAACTGCAAACGCAATTTGGGTTTATCCTGGATCTGCTTTAGCAAATATTCCATGCTGCCGGCGATCTGCAAAGACGGCTGAGGCATGGCAATGCCTGCCTCCTGCATGGCGAACGCAGAAGGCAGATTCTTATAAAACACCGCCGGGTTATAACCAATAGCCCAGCTGATCTGGTCCGGGAGAAAGGTGCACAAAACCACGATCGCAATGGCCTTTATCCAAGGACTGAAGTGACTAATGAAGGGGGTGGAATTTACTACGGGGGTTTCGGGGGTAGAAACAAAAGAATCCATCTGCTTTTCTTGGGCCTCACCAACAGGCTGATTAACAGCGCTATTTTCCAAGTTTGGGCTCATGAATTTTTTTGTTTTTTTAGTTAATTCTTCGTCGACAATTGAAGTATAACATATAATATACAGATGGCAAATTTTTGCAACTTATTTTATGAATCTAACTCCTTATATTTAAATAATTTACGTTCTTAATAAAAAATTAATAATTAATTCTTGAAAATTAAGATTTTTTATATTATATAGGCTTAAAAAAGGCCTAAAATATCTTTTTTAAGGCCATTTTAGATAAATGTACCTGTCACCTTTTTTCAGAATGGAAATTAAAACGATTCAGATTGGAAATTAATCCAGAATGGATATTAATAATTTCCAATCTGAAGGAATTAATGTGATGTTAGGCTCTTCAGAGGATTGTTCTGGAAGAAATCCAGGAAGACTGGTCCGGCAACCAGAATAGTAACCACAGGGAAAATAAAGAACAGCAGTGGCGCCAACATCTTCAAAGGCGCCTTTAAAGCCATGGCTTCACCCCTTCTATAGCGGGCTTCCCGCATGTCTTCGGAAAGGATATTTAAGGCATCAATAACCGATGTTCCCATGCGGTCTGCCTGGATCAAGGTACGGGAAAAGGTAGAAAGGTCTGGTAATTCGTACTTGCGGGCCAGGTCCCTTAAAGCATCCCGCCTGGGCTTACCCACATTGATCTCCTGCATCATGTTTTTTAGCTCATCGGTGACCACCGTAGGGGCTGATTTTTCCACCACATATTTAAGCGCCATCATAAAGTCCAAGCCTGCATTTACGCAAAGGCCCAGCAAATCCACGGTATCCGGCAGATATTTTAATATATTCGATTTGATCTTCCTGATCCTGGCCTTGATCCAAAGCTCGGGAAGCAGGTAGCCGCCGGCAATGCTCATTAAAATCGAGAAGGCAAAAAAATCGCTGCTGCCAAATTTGAAAGCCAAGATCACGGCGCTAATGATGATGATCTCCTTAAGCAGAAAGAACTCTTCCACGCTTATCCTTGACTTGGCCATCATCAGGTCCTTGTACATCCTCCGGCCCGTCGGTGATATGGCCAGGGGCCTGTTGAAAATAGCCACTTTATCGGCCAGCAACAAAAAATAATCGGAGAAAGACCTCCTTTTTTCGGCAACATGCGGTCTTAGGCCCACCATGGGATCGTCCATGCTCAATTGCAATTTGGGACGGTTGTCCAGCCCCACCGGCCATAATCCCATCACCAGGGTAAAACCTGCAAAAAAAGCCAAGAATAAAGCTACAAACATCATGATCATGTTTAGACGTCCTTAAACGATGATATCTTCCAAATACTTAATGCCCCCAGGATCCACAAAACGACGCAAAGCCCCAGAAGCTGTTGACCTTTGGGCGAATTGAACATTGTATCAAAAAAATGCGGGTTCGAGCTTGTAACGGTAAAGAAGAAAAATATCGGCAAGCCGGTCATGACCACGGCCTGTATCTTGCCCTGCAGGGTCAAGGTTGACAGGTTTTTTTCGATCTTTTTGCGCTCGCGGGCGCTGCTGACGATACGCGAAAAAATGACCGGCAAGTTACCGCCTGTCTCTCGCGCCAGCAAAATGGCGGTCACCATCTGCTGCATGGCCGGGGAGGGCATTCGCTTGAACAATCGGTGCAAGGACTCATCCAGGGAAACGCCCATCTTGTTTTCCCCCAAAACAACGCCAAACTCACCCTTGACCGGTTCAGGCATTTCTTCCGAGACGGACTCAAAAGCCTGTACCAGGCTCAAGCCTCCGCGGAAGGAGCTGGACATGATCATTATGGCATCGACGAGCTGGTCATTGAACTTCTGCTTGCGCATCGAAATAAGCCTGCCGACATACATACGCGGCATAAGATACCCGAAGAATGCCCCTGCCAGGAATCCGACCAGCCTGCGGCCTTCAGGAAAAAGAAAAGCGCCGGCGATGCTCAAAATAATAGGCCCAAGCAGGGTCAAGGTGTACATCTTCTTGATCTCTTCTTCCTGCAGGTACCTGTCCACCTTGCCGACCACGGATTGGGCCTGGGCTTTGCCGACTTCCGCGGTCTTGGACGCCACGAGAGGCACGAGGACATCACTTAAAATAGCAATAGAAATAAATACCAGGAATAAGCTAAGAATAAGCATAAACAATACAGGAATCTAATGGGGTTTTATGGAGGTCCATCAACATTGCACCCTGTCGTTCCAGTACAGGGATTGCCGCAATTGTCCGTACCTGTACCACACGCCGACGAACAATAGGTCGGAGTGCAGGTGCTGCTGCACGAGCTGTTGGTCAAACAACCTTGCTCACACGCGAGCCCGCCCAGCGAACAATTGGCTGCCTTGAAACAATTCTCATCATACCAAATGCCGGTCAAGCCGTCATAGGAGCACTCCACGGTCCTTTGTGGATCGAACTGCCGGCCATAGGCAAAGCCCTGGCCTGCCTTGGCGTGCATGGAAAAGATCCCGCGCTGGATATAGCTTCTCATCACCAAAAAAGCGCCCATGACGATCAGCAATATAGTAACGTAATCGATCACGTCAAAAGCTTGTTTTTTAAAAATTTTCATATGGTTCCCTGCCCGCTAAATCTCGCCGGATGATAGGTCATCAATATTCTGCATTTGCCCGCCGGGCTTAAGAGCTGCGATGCTGTCGCAACTAACGAATTTTAACGCGTAATCACTGTCCCCTGTGCCGGAGAAACCGCTGGCAACGGCGCCGGGATTCCGGGAAGCTATATACCGCGCGCAAGCACGGGTCTCCACGCCATAACCTAATAATTGATCAACATCCTTAAGGCAAGTGCAATACGGGGCTGTCCCTCCATTGGAACACTTTGAGCCGTTACCCGCTTCTGCTTTAACAACAGGATCTATGGCCCCGTCCCCTTCATCATTCAACATAAACGATTGTCCCAGCTTCTTGACGATGGTCGCATCTGTTTTTCCCCCGAGCGGCCGTAAGGAATTCATGGCTGTATTCAACCCTGTTAACGTTTCCGGTAAAACACCATAACCTACGCACTTTTGTCCTCCAGAAGTACAGCCGCCGGGCCATGCTTGCCCCATACACGCGTTTAAGACATCGACCGAAGGCTGGGTGCCGCCTATAGGGTTATGGAACAAAAACTGCCAAAGCGGATGGTTATTGGGAAAAGTCAACGGTCCGTTATTGTGGTCTTCGTCCCAGCGTTTCACATCCACATACACATACCCGTCACGGGCTTTCAGTCCGTAATAAATGTTAAAAAAGTCTTCCCACTGGTCGATCCAAGGCAGCATGGACTCTATGAATCCCGCCCCAAAGGGAGTGGCCGTGGCCATACCGCCGCGGCCAGGCGCAAAGGCAACGACCTTGACAAGATGGGTGTAGCCCGTATGTCCGTTGGGATAATCAGGGTCCTTCCATCCATAGATAACCCCATTAGGTAAAACGCGTGTGGGCTGCTTGTTGGCTTTGAGCTGCTCGCGGGCGTACATCAGCTGCGATGCCGGGCCACCGTTTTGGCAATAAGCAGCATTACAGGCGCTTCCATCCGGACATATCCCTGGACCGGACGTGGAAGAACAAGAACCGGATGCGCATCCAGAACAGGTCTTAAAGAAATTGGCCAAGGCCGTATGCGCCTGATAAAAGATATTCTGCGCGGTATTGGCCCTGGTATAAACATCCGTCAGGTACTTGGAGCGCGTATTGAATTTATTGGCCTCTACTTGAAATAAAGTCAGGCTGTCCTGGACATACTTTTCAAAATTACCTGAACACCCGTCATAGGTCGGCGCTTGTGTATGGTTACTGATCAGGTCCGCATAGGCCAGGCTTCGGCCCAAAAATGCAGGGGTGCACACAAACGGTTTTGATGCAGGACAGGTGGCCGCCTGCAACATCGCCGTCAAGCACTGTTGATAGGAATATGCCGCAGAATTCGCATTGGGAAAGACGCATTGGACGAGATTCGTGCATGTTCCGGTGATCAGGGAGCAGGTGCTCCCGTCCGCACAAGCAACCGGGACAGGCCCTGCATTTCCCGCGCCACCGTTATAATTCAAACAAGCAATGACATGCGGAAGATCCCCCCAATTCGAGCAGGTGTTGCCGTTTTGACATTGACCGGCAAGTCCCCCGCTGCTACACGCATGTCCGTCAGCGCAGGTAGTGGGAGCGTTATATCCCCTGATATAAGCATCTTCTGCCGTGGTTGCTTGTCCGTTCAAAACAGTTGTCTCCGACGGGACGCACCAGGCGCCGGCAGAGGTGTAATAACTGTTGTTATTAGTAAGCCAACTGGTCATTTTTTGCTGCCAACCACCAAACAGGTCTACGGGCTGAGAGCAAAGACCGGTGGGGCAGTATAGGCTCAGCAGTCTGCCGTTAGAACCCTTATTGCACGAGGAGACCGGCGTACAAGCGCTCTGGGTAAACGCGGTAGCCGTGCAAGAATCGGATGTGCCTGTACAAGTCGGAGCGATCCACTTAGCTGCCTGGGCATACCAGTTATCCACTGTGGTAGCTGCAGTGTTCAGGTTTACAAGTGAATCTGCGAATTTTGAGAAATCAGACATGGTGTGCATCGCGTCATCCAGGCCATCAATGGTTGCCGAGCTCATCGAACTGGGCTGCTGATTTGTGACCGTATTTGTCCATTCGCATGAACCGTCCGGGTAGCCTATGCTATAGCCGTTATACGGCCAATTGACGCCGCAGAATTGATTGTCCCCTTCTATCCAGGTGGTTCCTCCCGTTCCTTTAAAATATTGTTCACCAAAATTCGTGTCCTGGCCAGTGGGGGTCGGGCTTGCCGCCCCGACAATATCAATATGCATGCTCGGATAAACACCACTCGGAGCGGACCCTCCTGAGCCATAAAGTATCGCCTTCACGGTAACGGCCCCGCTACCACTGCTGGTCCAATTACAACCAAAGCTGGGGCTGGTCGTGGATACGCAAAGAGCTGTTCCTCCATTATAGTAATCCACCTCGCTGGGTGTTCCGCATCCTGCGAGGGTAACAGTTAAAGCGACTGTATTGCCGGCAGTCACGGTGGCCGGAGTCGCATGGACCGTGACAACACACGCCGCCAGCACCGGGGCCATGTTGCTGACCAAAAAGATTGCTATAAACAAGGACATTCGTTTCATCATATTTTTCATCATCTATGTTACCCGCATGTATTACTTGCGGGGGTCGTCCAAGAACCATCA
>CAZFON010000065.1:0-8414 GCA_964520185.1 uncultured Planctomycetales bacterium
CAAGTAATGGATAAATTCCCCTTTGCCCAGCGTACAAACTGGTCCCAGCAGTCCAATGCCTTGAGCAAGGCCCTTGAACAATTACGGGAACAGGGCGTTGATATATTGGACCTGACAGCATCTAATCCGACGAACTGTGGTTTTTCTTATCCTCAAGAAACGCTGGCAGCGTTGGGTTCGCTGGAAAATCTTCAATACCAGCCCGACGCCTGCGGCATGAAGAAGGCGAGAGATGCCGTGGCCGGGTACTGTGCCCGTCAACAACAGCACCTTTCAGCGGATCATGTTATTCTGACGGCCAGCACTTCCGAAGCGTATTCATTTTTAATGAGGCTGCTGGTCGATCCCGGTGAGGGGGTCCTCGCCCCGAGGCCGAGTTATCCTTTATTCCAATTTTTATTGGAGATCAATGATGTCCACGTTGATTATTATCCTCTTTCTTATGACGGGCTAAAATGGCACCTGGACCTTCCTGCCTTGCAGCAACTGGTTGAAGAGAAGTCGCCTAAAGCCATTATTCTCGTTAATCCCAACAACCCCACCGGTTCCTATATCAGCCGCGAGGAATTGGATTTTTTAAATGAACTATGTTCCAAACATCAGGTGGCGATTATTTCCGACGAAGTTTTTTTTGAATATGCCTTGGGCGAGGCTGATTTTGTAAGCCTGGCCGGCAACCGGCATGCGTTGACCTTTATCCTGGGGGGCATTTCAAAGGCCCTGGGCCTTCCGCAAATGAAATGCTCCTGGATCTTGAGCTCCGGTCCTCAGGAGGCATGGCAGGAATCCATGGCCCGGCTGGAGATCATCGCAGATACCTATTTGTCCGTTAATACGCCGGTGCAGCATGCCCTGGGCGCATGGCTTAAGGGAGTTTCGGGGGTCCAGCAGCAAATTACCACCAGGGTCAAGGAAAATAAGCAATGGCTTGATCTTCAGTTAAGGCATCGCCCGTCGCTGTCTTTATTGTCCTTGGAGGGAGGATGGTATGCGACTTTACGCATCCCGGGCCTCAAGTCAGAAGAGGAGCAGGTCCTGGAATTTTTAAGGGAAGACCACGTCCTCGTGTATCCCGGTTATTTCTTTGATTTCGAAAAAGAGGCTTATATCATCTTGAGTTTAATATCCCCTATTGCTACGTTTCGTGAAGGGGTTGGGCGTATTTTGCAAAGGCTTGAAAAAATATAAGCTTAAAGATTTTACAATTGCTCTCTGAATTTGTTAAAATATCAGCAGTTTAAACGAAGGATCATTATGCCTAAAAGACCGGATTGGGATGAGTATTTCATGAAGCTGGCCATGCTGGCTTCCGAGCGTGCCACCTGCCCGCGCATGCATTGCGGGGCGGTGCTGGTCAAGAACAAGAATGTCATCGCCACCGGCTACAACGGTTCCATCCCCGGGGACGATCACTGCGAAGATGTGGGTTGTTTAGTGGTGGACAATCATTGCGTGCGCACCGTGCATGCGGAGATGAACGCCGTTGTGCAGGCGGCCAAGCGCGGCCATGCGGTCGATGGCGCAACAGCCTACGTCACCAACATGCCCTGCACCACCTGCGCCAAGTCCTTGATCGCGGCCGGCGTCAAAAGGGTAGTGGTTTTTTCCGATTATCATGATACCATGGCCATGGATTTTTTTGCCAAGGCCAAGGTGACCATTGACCGCATTGAAATGCCTGTAAAGGCGATCCATTATGACCTTAAGAATTACTCTTCGGCAAGATAAATGAGCTCCTATTCAATTAAAATCTTGATCGCTGAGGACGAAGAAGTGGTCCTTGAGATCATGGCTAAAAAAATTGCTTCCCAGGGTTATGAGGTCATCACCGCCAGGGACGGGCAGGAAGCATGGGACAAGATCGTCAATGCTTTGCCTGACGTCATCATCCTGGACCTGAATATGCCTAAAATGGATGGCTGGGCGGTTTTGACCCGATTGCGCCAAAATCCTCCCACGAGAAGGTGGCAGCCGGTGGTCATTGTGTCGGCGCAGAATGAATTGGAAAGCTTTAAAAAAGGCATGGATCTGGAGGCTGACCATTATCTATCCAAGCCCTGCCCCATTGAAGATATCCTGAAAGCCATCCGCCTGATGTTGTCCCTGATCCCGCAACACAATATATAACCAGAAGGACAGCCATGTCCCTGATATGGATCAAAGTGTCAGCTTTTCTAATAGTACCGGTAGCGTGCTTTTTGGCCCTGGTCCGGTATTTGGAGTCCAAGGGAGTGTTTTTCCCGAGCAATGACATGGCGGTTGATCCGTCGAGCCTGGACCTGTTTTGGGAAGATGTTTATTTTAAGACCAAGGACGATCTTACCATTAACGCCTGGTTTTTCAGGAATCCGGCGGCAAGATCAACGCTCATTTTTGCCCATGGCAATGCCGGCAATATGAGCCACCGGTTGTTCAAGATAAAATTTTTTTACGACCTGGGCTTGAATGTCTTTATTTTTGATTACCGTGGTTATTGTAAGTCTGAAGGAGAACCCGCGGAAAAAGGCATTTATCTGGACGCTCAAGGGGCCTATGATTATCTTCAGATGCGCGGGGATGTGGACATGAACAAGATCATTCTCTATGGCGCTTCTTTAGGTGGAGCGGTGGTCATAGACCTGGCCACTCAGCGTGATGTGAGCTTTTTGGTCGTGGAATCATCCATTACCAATGCCAGGGACATGGCCAGGATTTATTATCCGTTTGTGCCGCCCTTTGTGCTCAGCCTTAAATTCGATTCCATTAGAAAAGTAAAAGACCTGAATATCCCCAAATTGTTTATCCATAGTCCTGAGGATGAAGTGGTGCCGTATGCCATGGGCCAAAAACTTTTTGAGGCTGCTGCAGGGCCAAAAGAATTTTTAAAAATACATGGCGGGCATAATGACGGTTCCATTGTCCATGAACCTCCAGCGGTGCGGGAATTTAAACGGATCTTAAAAGATAAGGGCCTGATATGAATAAAACATTTTTAAAAAGACATAAAACGACGATTCTAGACGGTCAGGGCAGGCCGGTGCTTCTTAAAGGCGTCAATTTCGGCGGATGGCTGATGATGGAAGCGTACTTTACTTTTGCGCCCAATCTGCCGGTGAGGATCTTTGAAAAGGAATTCACTAAAGAGCGAGGCTCAAAGGCCTTAAAGGACCTCTTGACGCGATACAGGGATAATTTTATTACGGAAGCTGATTTTAAACAGGTGGCTTCCTGGGGCATGAATTGCGTACGCCTGCCGTTTCATTATAAGATCGCCGCTGATACGCAGGCAATTACTTATTTGGACAAGGCCATTGGCTGGGCCAGGAAGCACCAGGTCTATTTGATATTGGACCTGCATGCCGCCTATGGCGCGCAAAACCCTGATTGGCATTCGGACAGTTTAAACGGTATGACGGAATTATGGACAAAGAGATCAAACCGCCATCGAACCTACCTTTTGTGGGAAAGGCTGGCTGATAGGTATAAGGATGAAACCATTATTGCCGGTTATGATGTCCTCAACGAGTCCGTCCTGGAAAGCACGGGCCTATTAAATGAGTTTTACCGTGAATCCATCAAAGCCATACGCCGCAGCGACAAAGATCACATGCTGTTTATTGAAGGCAAGCATTGGGCCCAACAGATCGATTGCCTGGAAAGTTTTGCCGACGATAATTGGGTCTACAGCATCCATTTTTATGAACCTAACGAATTTTCTTTTAATTTGATACCTTTTTTGCGTTACCCTTGGGCCACCTGCAACAAAGATGTGCTTCACCGCAGGATGGAGGGGTATTTCCGTTTAGCCCAAAAAGCCCAGCGTCCCGTTCATGTGGGAGAATTCGGGGTCAATTACCGTCAGGGTCTTTTCAATGAGCACAGCTACCTGCGGGATCTGTTTAAAGCGTTCAATGATTTCGGTTTCCACTGGAATTACTGG
This sequence comes from uncultured Planctomycetales bacterium, assembly GCA_964520185.1. Taxonomy (GTDB): domain Bacteria; phylum Omnitrophota; class Gorgyraeia; order Zapsychrales; family Fredricksoniimonadaceae; genus JABDGZ01. Next base: position 3,920 of record CAZFON010000065.1, read on the forward strand.
ACCTATAAAGCCGTGAAGAACCATATGTTTCCCGATGCTATTTACAGCTATTATCCCAATAGTCCCTGGGTCAACCGTCAGGGTCCCCGGTCCGGCTGGCAACGCTGGGGTGCCTTATGGCCCAAGCATCGAAATGAGATGACTGCTTCCTGGCGTACCCAAGCTTTTAGCCTTAATACCCATGTCTTTAATGAACTTAAAAAAGCAGTGTGAAAGTCATAAAGGAGGCGCATGAAAAGGATAATCTGTTTAGCGTTGGTAGTTCTTTTTATTGATCTGCCTGTATTTGCCCAGGATGCCGCCCAAACCAAACAAAGGCCGGTGCTGGTCAAAGAGATCCATAATTTTCACATGGTTACGCCGGGCATCATGAGGGGGAGCCAGCCTAAGGATGAGGCATTTGAGCTTTTAAAAGAATATGCCGGCGTCAAGACCGTCATTGACCTGCGCAATGAGGAATGGCAGATCGAAAAAGAAAGAGGGGTTGTCGGCAGGCTGGGGATGGTATATGTAAGCGTTCCGATGAAAGGCAATGAAAAGGTGTCGCCTGAGGTGATCAACCAGGTTTTATCCATCATGACAGACAGATCCAATCAACCTGTCTTTATCCATTGCATGGCCGGTAAGGACAGGACGGGCCTGGTCATGGCTGCTTATAGGATCAAGCTTGAGCATTGGAGCCAGGATGACGCGGTCAAGGAAATGTTGGCCTATGGTTATGACCGGGGTTGTTGTTCAGCCATGGAAGAATCCCTGGCCGAATGGAAGGACCAGCTTAAATAGAAGTTGAACATGGGATTATTCAGCAAATATATATGTTTTATAGTTTTGATAGGCTGGGTACACATTGCTTGGGCTGATCAAATAAGTCCTCAAGAGCGTGAAGCTTTGGCTTTCCTTAAGACAAATATGCCGGAAGCTGATGCAAAGGTCCTTAAGGACGCTTTTCTTATTGAAAATACCCGATTAGCTTTACAGGCGAAGAATGAGGCCCCGTGGGGCAAAGATGTCCCTAAGGAAATATTTCTTAACAATGTCCTGCCGTACGCTTCTCTTAACGAGCGACGCGACAATTGGAGAGCGGATTTTCACCGGCGTTTTATCAAGATAGCGATAAAAAGCAAAACCATTGACCGTGCGGCCCTTGCCTTAAACAAGGTTGTATTTGATACGTTGAAGGTTTCCTATAGCGCCACGAAACGCCCTAAGCCGGAGCAAAGCCCCTATGAAACGGTCCAGGCCCATTATGCTTCTTGTACCGGGCTTTCCATCCTTTTGACGGATGCCCTGCGTTCCGTTGGGATTCCGGCACGTATAGCCGGAATTGCCATGTGGCCGGATGAAAGCGGCAACCACACATGGGTGGAGATCTGGGACGGAAAATGGCGCTACGTCGGTGCTGCTGAGTCGACCTCATTAGACCATGGCTGGTTTACTGTCAAAGCCTCCACGGCTGATGCCCGGCACCCCATTTATGCAACGAGCTTCAAGAAGACAGGTTTGAGTTTTCCGATGCCTTGGGCGCCGGAGATCAAGTCAGTCCCTGCCGTAAATGTGACCGAAAAATATAAAAAAAGGTGATAAGAAAAGGTGACAGGTACATTTTTTGGCTAAACAGCCTTAAAACAAAAATGTACCTGTCACCTTTTTTGTCGCCTTTCCGTTGCCTTTATTTGACTTTCCCCCTGAAAATGATACACTATCTCATATGTTAAAAACGCATGCCCAAATGATAAACGATGAACACGCCAAATTCTTGCTTTATCTTTCCCAAACGGGTTTAAGGCCAAGTAAGGGCCGAGAGCTGGTTTTTGATAAAGTCATGCGCTGGCACGGACATTTCACGGCAGAGGAGCTGGCCCGTGAATGTTTGGAAAAGGTGAACGTTTCAAGACCGACGGTTTTCCGCGTGCTGCATGATTTGCTGGAAGCCGGCGTCATCCGGGAAACTGCCTTCGGAGACAAGCACCGCCATTTTGAGCATGTATATGATGAAAAGCCGCATCACCATGCCCAGTGTCTGCGTTGCCATCAATTTATCGAATTTCCGGACAGGGAAGAAGAAGAGGTTTACCATCCTTATTTAGAGAAGCAGGGTTTTAAGGTTTTGGGCCATGAAATGCATTTTTACGGCATTTGCAAGGCATGCCGGTTGGCAAAGGTATAGGTCAATGTCCGCAGAGAAAAATATGGGTCCATCTGAACACAAGGCATGGAAAAGAGAAGTAAGCCATCCCAGCTTGAGGGAAGTCCATGCCTCCATCCCGGTGGCGACTAATGCAAGCATGTGGCAAAAAATTTTTGCCTTTACGGGCCCTGGCTTTTTGGTGGCGGTGGGTTATATGGACCCTGGCAATTGGGCCACAGACATCGCCGGAGGCGCCCAATTCGGTTATACGTTATTATCTGTTATCTTGATTTCCAACTTTCTGGCCATCTTTTTACAATATCTGTCCCTGAAGCTGGGGATCGCCACGGGCCGTGATCTGGCCCAGGCCTGCCGCGATCATTATTCCAAGCCCGTTGGTATTTTTCTGTGGATCATTTGTGAGATCGCCATAGCTTCATGTGATCTGGCAGAGGTCATTGGATCTGCCATTGCCCTTAATCTTTTATTTAAAATCCCTCTGATCATCGGTATCATCATTACGGCGCTGGATGTGCTGGTTATTCTATTATTGCAGCATAAAGGCTTTAGGTTTTTGGAAGCGATCGTGATTACGCTTATTACCACCCTGGCAGGCTGTTTTGCCTTTGAACTTTTCTTTTCGCATCCGTTATGGGGCTCCATGGCCGCCAATTTATTGCCCCAAGGGCAGATCGTCGTAAACAAGAACATGCTTTATATTGCATTGGGAATTTTAGGGGCAACGGTCATGCCGCATAATTTGTATTTGCATTCGAGTCTGGCGCAGACCAGGGCTTTTGAACGCAATGACCAGGGCAAGGCCATGGCCATCCGTTATGCTTCTTTTGATTCAACCTTTGCCCTCATGGGAGCTTTTTTCATCAATGCCGCTATCCTGGTCCTGGCAGCTTCCACCTTTCATTGGAGTGGGCACCAGGATGTTGCCGACATCAGCAGCGCTTATCAATTATTGACCCCTTTATTGGGTACGCCGCTGGCTGCTGTTTTATTTGCCGTGGCTTTGTTGGCCTCGGGCCAGAACTCGACCTTGACAGGTACACTCGCCGGCCAGATCGTCATGGAAGGATTTTTAAACATTCGCCTGCGCCCGTGGCTGCGGCGATTGATCACACGATTGATCGCTATTGTCCCGGCCCTTATCGTCGTGTGTGTGGCAGGCGAAAAGGGGGTGGTCAGTTTATTGATCTTAAGCCAGGTCATTTTGTCGATGCAATTAGGCTTTGCCGTTTTTCCCTTGGTCCTTTTTACCAGCGATGCCGGTAAAATGGGCCGTTTCGTCAACAATGGATGTACGAAATTTATCGCTTGGCTAATGACCGCAATTATAATAATATTAAACATCTATTTACTGTACCAAAGCCTAGTTCCCTTCTTTAAAAAAGGATGACGGATGTACCGTAAGATCCTCATACCGTTGGACAATTCGGCCACGGACCATGCTATTTTGGAGCATATCCGGGCCTTGGCCGCCATGACCAAGGCTGAGTTGGTCCTGGTCCATGTGGCTGAAGGATATGTGGCACGGTTGCAGGACCAATTGAATTTGGCGGATTCTGAGGAGATGAAGGCTGACCAAGCTTATCTGGACCAATGCGCGGGGAGCTTGGTCAAGGATGGTTTCAAGGCCAGATCTGTTTTAGTAACAGGCAAGGATCCGGGAGACGGCATTTTACACGTCGCACAAAGCGAAGGCTGCGATTTGATCGCCATGGCCACCCATGGCCATAAGTTTGTCAAGGACATGATCTTAGGATCAGTGGCAGATCATTTACGGCATAACACCAATCTTCCCATACTCATGATAAGGGCAAAATGAAAAAAACTCAGCTTACATTAAAGGATAAGATCATTCATCGAAACGCCAATGTGACGGTCATCGGCTTGGGATACGTAGGCCTGCCGTTGGCCCTGGCATTTGCAGAAAAAGGTTTTAAGGTGTTGGGCGTTGATACCAATCCCGACAGGGTGGAGCGGATCCAAAAATTTAAAAGCTATATCACTGATGTGCCAAGCCAGCATATCAAGCGTTTAGTAGGCAAAGGGACCTTCCAAGCCTCGACGGATTTTGATCTATTGTACCAGGCGGATGTGGTCATTATTTGCGTGCCTACACCGATCAAGCACAGGTATACGCCGGATATTTCCTATATTGTCAGTGCGGTCAGGTCTGTTGCCAAACATCTTCATAAGGACATGCTGGTGGTCCTGGAAAGCACCACCTATCCGGGCACGACCGATGAGTTGATCAAGCCTGAGTTGGAAAAAAGCGGGCTCAAAGCAGGTAAGGATTTTTATGTTGCTTTTTCACCTGAACGTATCGACCCCGGCAACAAAAATTTTGATGTC
>CAZFON010000066.1:0-8394 GCA_964520185.1 uncultured Planctomycetales bacterium
ACCGCCTTGGCCACGGCCAGGACGGATTCTTCTATGACACGGGAGAATTCCATCAGGTGCTTGTCTCCCCCTAAAATTTTATAGACTTTAATACGGCCAACCATGGTATTGATCATGTCCGTAATATCGTCTAACTGCTTGGTCAAGTCATAGATGTCTTCACGGTCAAAAGGCGTGATAAAGGTCTTGTTGAGCTGCGCAATGACCGTATGGGTGGCGTCATCACCCTGATGCTCTAAATGAGTGATGGCCTGGTAAGAGGATTCCTCGATCAACCCGGGTGTAGCTGCGATATCCTTGAATTTCCTGGCGGACTGGACAGCATAATCCACCTGCTGTTCAAAAAGATTGAAAAAATCGAATTCCTTGGGGAAAAAGAAATTTAACAACATAGGATCATTCCTCTTTTATATATATTGGTGTCTTATTAATATAGGGTCAAATCTTAAATAAGGGAAGAAAAATAAAAAACGCCTTCTCAACTTAAGATAAGTTTAAAAGGCATCGGCTTTCAAAACTCAATATCTATTAAAAATAGTATCACTCACAGTTTTATTGTCAATTTAATCTAAATAAAGGTGACAGGTACATTTTTCTTATAAATATTTATAGAAAAATGTACCTGTCACCTTTATTTAAAAGCAGGGATACCAATATCTACTACCACCTGCCTCCCTGTATAGAGCGGGCCATTCTTCTTAAAGAGACCTTTCTTAGGGAAACTGAAGGTCACGGTCATATCAGCCTTGACGCAAATACCGTAAATTTCTCCGGAAGTCCCATCCAATCCTGACGGTATATCAACAGCAACAACATAGGAGCCATAGGTGTTGATGGTTTGGATAATACTATAATAAGGCTCTTGTAGAGGGCGGTTTAGACCCACCCCGAAGACAGCATCCACGATTAGATCTGCCGATTCAATGGCTTTCTTAAAGACTGGATCCACCTGCCTAAGTACCTTCACGCTGATCCCTAAATTCTTAGCTGCATGGTAATTGATCAAGGCATCCGCTTTGAATGAAGAACTCTCCCCTACCAGGAAAACGAGCGGCTTGATGCCCCTATTAAACAAATAGCGGGCCACGACAAAACCATCGCCGCCGTTATTGCCTGTACCGCAAACGATAACAACCGTGCCTTTAGGCCGGGAATTTAACTTCTTCAAGACCTCCTGGCTGACACAGCGGCCGGCATTTTCCATCAGGGCCAACGATGGGATCCCTATCTTTTCGATGGCCCATCTCTCCAGGGCCTGGATCTCGGATACAGTTAAGGCCTTCATAGCTTTATATGGCACCTTTATCTTAAATTCACTCTAAATTAATGTACGATACCTTAAAATATTACTGCACAAGATACTGGGTTGAATAAATTACGACAGATATATATACTACACAGGAATTTTGGCACATCAATGAATAAAAAGCTACTCATCGATTTTGGCAAGAAAATACGCTCCCTGCGGCTGCAGGCCGGTCTTTCCCAGGAAAAACTGGCTGAGTTGGCCAACCTGCACAGGAACTACATCGGCATGATCGAACGTGCGGAGATCAACATCACCCTGCTTAATATCGAAAAACTCGCTCGCGCCCTTAAGACAACCCCCATCAAACTTCTAGACTAAAAAACCCGGCCCTCAAAGGCTCCGTGTTTCCATTTCGTAAAGTTAGAGCCATTGACAAACCGGGTACTTTCATGGGCGGTGCTCTTTATCCTCCTATCTTATGCCCCATCACAACCAGACCCTTCCGGATTATTACCTAAAACAAATTCGATCTTTGAGATGAGATTAAGCGGCCTGAAAGGCTTGAGAATGAATGTTTTGATGCCGCTTAACTTCATCATTAAAAAATGCTGCTTCTCCGTATAGAAACCTGTCATGGCAACGACAGGGACGTCTTTTAAGGCCAACGAGCTTCTTATTTCATCAGCGATCTGAAATCCGCTTTTAGGGGCCATTTTTAAATCCAATAAAATAAGGTCCGGCTTCTTTCTCAAAGCAGCTTCAAAAACCTGAGTGCCATCACAGATGGCAGTTACATCATAATCACCCGATCTTAATAAATTCTCCAATTCTTCCAGAAGTTCAACATTATCATCAACTATAAAGATCCGGGACCTGCCTTTTGTGGCTGTATCCATTGACTCCATCATATTTGCCTCCTTGCCGCCCTCATTTTGAGTATATCCGGCCTTGACCAAGGAAAGCAACGCACAATTCCACCTTTTACTGACATTCTTCCGCTATTTAGTATCGCATCAGCTTTTACTTGCGAATCTTCTCTTAGGTTTGATAACAGGAGCTTTAAGCAATGTTAAGTCTTCCTCCGGTGCAATTAAACGCTTTTCCTGACCGGGAAACTTGACACGATATTGAAATTTGCATTCCTTATTGCCGGTAAACCACAATCTTAAAATAGTTTGTCAATAGATTAAGCCTTAAAAACCTGTTTTATTATTTTTAACTAATGATCCATCTTCAAACATATGCCCCCCCATTTTAATTAACATGCCCCCTACTTATTTTTAAACCCTTTCGCCAGTCATATGATAAAATAAATCCATGTCTTCAGAACATCATGAAAATTTTATTTGTCCTTATTGCGGCCAAACCAATGAATTATTAATAGATGTGACTGGTGGACCTTCTCAGCAGTTTGTGGTGGATTGTGAAGTCTGCTGTGCACCAATTACCGTCCGTTTAAAAATGCATGGTGATGAGCTGATGGCCATAGATATTAGAAAAGAAAATGAATAAACTTACCCCGCCCTCTCATTTGGTTTCAGATAGCAATAAAGGCTCTCGACCTTCTCTCTCGCCCAGGGAGTGCGCCGCAGGAAGATCAAACTTGATTTAATGCTGGGGTTCTTGGCAAAACAATTGATCGCGATCCGGCTATATAAGCCTTCCCAGCCGTGCTTTTTCAGCAGATGGGTCAGAATGACTTCGAGAGTCACGCCGTGCAAGGGGTCTTTATGTTTTTGTCCGTTCATCACAACAACTCCCAGACACTTTTAGTTGTAGCCTTAGCTTTCTTCAATACGCCCTTTGCGCGTAATTGTGTCGCGGCCCAATAAACATCTTCATGCCAGGTAAAATGAAGATTCCCGCTGCTCATAAGATCGTTTTGATGATGTTGCCAGATATGTTCACGGATTTTAATGATTTTTGCCGAACCGCCAAGCTCTTTGAGCGCCTCAACGATCCATTCGCACAGATCTACTCTTGTTTTCATGCCCCATTCTCCATTAAGACATCCATCTCTCTTCGTGCAGCTTACTAGATCATTATATACCCTTTCCCGGGCCTTGGTTAATTAAACCGCGCTTTTCCACCGGCTCCATCGGGCCCTTCTGATAGTTAAATAAAAATGACAGCCCAAAAGGGCTGCCATTTTTATTTAACTAGCTTTAACATATTTACCAAATTAATTACTACGGAAAAATTCTATGGCCACAATAAGCTTTACTGGATCAAAAGGTTTTGAAATAAAAAGGGCCTTACCTATAGCTATCGCATTTTCTGTTGTGCCAGTGTCCTTATATCCGGAAAGAAAGATAACGGGCGTCTGGGAAAAAGAACGGATCTCCCGCATCGCTTCAATCCCATTCATCCCCCCTTTGATCTTAACGTCCATGAGCACGACATCGGGCTTGTTTGAACGAACACTCTGAATTGCTTCAGATCCCGAACTGGCGGTATCGCAAACCTCATAGCCCTCATCTTCGAGGAGATCTTTTATCTGCATTCCCATGATAGCATCATCGTCAACGTGAAGAATGCGTAATTTATTATTCATGATACGGCTCCCATCAGGATGGCTCATTTAACGATTCTTTAAAAATTATCTTAAATAACGTTCCCGAGCTTCTATCGATCGTGATAGTGCCCCCGAGCTGCTTTTCCACAAGATTAAAGATCAATTTCATTCCCAAAGAATTTACGGCTCGCAGGTCCAGCCTTTCTGGGATACCTACACCATTGTCTTTTACGACAAGCTCTATATCACCAGAACCAACCCTGTGAAAAGACACGTAAATTTCACCCTTTTTATTACCAGGAAACGCGTATTTAAAGACATTTGAAAGGATCTCATTTATAATCAGCCCGCAAGCAACAGAACGTTCTGTCTCCAGCTGGATATTCTCTGCTTCCACCTTCATGATCAATTCACATCCGGGTGGTGTAAAAGAATTAAAAATGCTACACGCTAAATCTTTCAAATAATCACTAAAATTAATATCGGAAAAACCCTTGGTCAGATAAAGCTTTTCATGGACCAGGGCAATGGACTTGATGCGGCTCTGAGTCTCATTAAACAAGGCGACTGTTTTCTCATCAGTGATATTTTTGCGCTGAAGGCTTATTAAATTAAGCATCAACTGCAGGTTGTTATTAACTCGATGATTTAGCTCCTGAAGAAGCAAACTTTTCTCTTTTAAGGATTTCTTTAATTTATCATCCAACATCTTGCGATCAGTAATGTTGCGAATGTTACACTGAATGACCTTTTTATCTTCCTCCTCCTTATAAATATTGCTGACAAACTCCACATCAACATGTTGTCCGTCGACCGTTTCCAAAGCCAAGTTCTCGTAACGGATGTATTTATTCACCTGCAGCTCTATAAAGTTTTTCTGGTTGGCAATAACATCCTTTAAGAAACCCAATTCCCATATGGCCTTTCCTGTAAACTGTTCATGCGTATAGCCTAGCATATCTATCAAATATTTATTCACGTCTAAAACCATACCTGTCTCAGCATCCAAGATCAATATCCCGTCTTTAGCCGCTTCAAAAAGCCGTCGATATCGAATTTCAGATTTTCGCAGGGCCTCATTGACCAGCTTATAATCAGTAACATCACGGATGATCTTAGAGACGCCCACAACCTTGCCATAAGCGTCTTTAATAGGGGAAGATGTAACAGAAACATCAACCTGTAGCCCATCCTTTCGCAACCGCACCGTTTCAAGATGATCGACTCTTTCCCCTCTTCGCAAGCTTTGGAGTATCTGTTTTTCCTCATCCAGCCGGTTAGGTGGGACCAGTACCGTGATGGGACGCCCTATCATCTCTTCTGCCCCGTAGCCAAACATCCGCTCAGCCCCGGCGTTCCAACTCATAATAGTACCTTCAAGGTCTTTTGCTATGATAGCGTCATCTGATGAATCAACGATCGCAGCCAACCGTCCGCGGTCGCCTCGCTTGCGATTGGTAATAACACGCGGGAATACCAGTGAGCCGTTGAGCTCTTTGAATTCGATCAAAAATTCGGAAACTTCAACCTCAATTGCTGAGCCATCCATCCTGATGTACTTTTCTTCTATCAGAGGGGCCACCGCCTGCCGTTCTTTGTTGTTCATTCGCATTCGTTCTGAAACGATGGCATGATATTTCGGATGGATACGTTCAAGGACAGGATGCCCCACCAATTGGTCCTGCGAATCCGCTTGGAACAATTTCACAGCTGCACAATTGAGATATGCGAACTTTTCTTGAGTTTGTATAAAAACAGGCTCAGGAACATTCTCTATTAATATTCGAAAATGTTCTTCGCTTTTGATTAATGCTTGCTCTGTTTTCTTTTGCTCTATGATGTCCAACTATAATTTTCCCTTAAACAAAAAATACTATTCTGAGGCATATTCCCTTATTTACTTTTGTGAACTTGGGTTGCCTTCATCTATATAATTTGAAATAGCCTTGTTGCTACTCCTTAAACTTTGCTCTGCCTCCAGCCAATTATCTAGATCGGATCCACCTTTTTCCAGGTGTATTTGATAAGCCCGAAGTTTTATAGCACTATCCTCCGACTCCACCGGCTCAATGGCTTGATTAGACTTTCTCTCGTTATGAAATGGTGCTGAAGCATATCCTTTGCGGGCCATTTGTTCTGCTAGATTTTCAAGATGACGTTTTGACATTTCTCTCCTTTTGAAGGCTAAAGGGTTTATTCCAGGATTGGCCTTTAACTAGTAATGATTTAGTCGTATTTTAGGCGGGTCTCTTAAATGAATCAATTGTACCGGGGTATAACACTGAACATCGCAAAAAAAGCCCGCTCCTCTCATCGAGAAACAGGCTTCTTATTGGTTGGCGGGGAGAAGGATTTGAACCTATGCCCTCCAGGTATAGTATGTATTTAGTGTGTTACCACCGCCACCGATGCTGCTCCTCCTGCAGCCCCCACCGTATTGGTCACAGGAAGGATTATACGGAGCACTTTAGCCAGGACCGTTGAAGGTACGTATAAATAATCTCCGGGTTTTAATAACAAATCCTCTTTTAAGTTCCCCTTATAAAGCAAGGCATACAAGTTCACTTTTCTAATGGTGCTACCATCAATCCCTGGAGTGATAATCCGTGTTTTACGCATAGCTGCTGATTCCGTTGGCAAACCTGAGAGCATAATAGCTTCAGAGACGGTGATGCTGTCGGAACGCATAAAATATTTTCCGGGATTCCTTACCTCACCAACGACATAGAACGCTTTACTTTTAAACTCTGTAATTGTCACGCTGACTTCAGGGGCGGCAACATCGGCAGAGATGATTTTCTTGATCTTCTCTTCTAATTGCCCCTTGGTCAAGCCTGTGGCATATATGTCTCCGACAAATTTAAACTGAACCTTCCCCTCTAAACTGACTGGATAGAGCCCGCTTAATTCCGGATGATTAACCACGTTAATATCAATAACATCATCCGGGCCAAGGGTATATTTAAGGGGATCAAAATCTACACCATTGTCCTTTATATTCTCTTGCAACTCAGCCACTACGGCAGGCACATACAATGTATCGCCCGAATACAAGAATATTTCTTTTTTCGAATCTGCTGAATAAAGTAATGAATATAAATTAACTTCCTGGGTCGATTTGTCCTTCCTCATGATCCTTGCTTTATTCAAAGCCGCCACCTTGGTAGGTAAACCTGAGCGTATTAAAGCTTCTTTCACAGGAATGCTTTCATAACTCATGTTGTACTTACCCGGTCTTAATACTTCACCTATAACATAGAATTCTTTTAGCGCGCCAGGCACATACAAAGTATCCCCGGGGCTTAATACCATATTTTGTGTGGTATCTCCATGATAAAGAAGCGCAAAAAGATCAATTTCTTTCGCACTTTTGTTGTCAACACCCGCTGTAATAATCAAGGCGCTATGCAACGCCGCCAACTGTGTCGGCAGGCCTGCCAACATGATAGCCTCTTTAACAGTGATGTTCTCTGAACGTATGTTGTATTTACCAGGTTTGGCCACCTCGCCTAAAACATAAACCGCCTTGCTTTTAAACTCAGTGATAATAACGTTGACTTCAGGGGAAACACAATACTTACTGATGATTTTCTTTATTTTTTCTTCTAATTGATCCTTATTTAAACCCTCGACATCCATATCACCTACATAGGTGTATTGGATTTTACCATCCAGGTCCACATGGTAGATGCCGCTAAATTACGAGTGCTTAGAAACATTAATTTCAATGACATCCTCAGGACCAACGGTATATTTATCCCTGGAATCCTGCGCATGAGCCAAAGATAAAAAGGCAAACATGCCAACATTCATAAAAAATACTGCTAAAACTCGGATACATCTGTATTTGACAAACTTTCTCATCAAAATAATACCTATCACTTACGAAAATAACTTTAGAATGAATTTTAAACAATTCTTCCAATTTTAAGAAATAGTTTAAAGAAGGGAAAAATTAAATCAATTATACTAAGGTATAATATAATTCAGGCGGGCAAAGAAAGGCCCAGATTCCTCATCGGAAACTGGGCTTTCTTATTGGTTGCGGGGACAGGATTTGAACCTATGACATCCAGGTTATGAGCCTGGCGAGCTACCGGGCTGCTCCACCCCGCGATATCTATTTTTTCTGCTGGTTCTGCTGCACCGGGATGATCTTATAAACCACTTCCCCCGGCCTGATCAAACCCATTGTTTCGCGGCCCACTTTTTCCACGTAATCCGGGTCGGTCTGCAACAGGTGACGTTCTTCCTCAAATTTCTTGTTCTTCTCTTCCAGGGCGTTGATCCTGTGCTCGTAGTCCCTGTTTTTGCGTTTTAGATCCTGCATCGTCGAATACGACGGCAGAAAGAGCGCCAGGATAACGACCGTCAAAATGAACAATGAAAGAGCGTTCTTGACCATTAATAGATCTTTGAAAAATTCGAGCCAGCGTAAACGGCCTTTTTGCCTAATTCTTCCTCGATACGCAGCAATTCATTGTATTTGGCGATACGGTCCGTACGGGACAGTGAACCGGTTTTGATCTGGCCTATACCGGTCGCGACGACAAGATGCGCGATCGTCACGTCCTCGGTTTCGCCGGAACGGTGCGACATGATCGAATGAAATTTATTTTTCTTGGCTAAA
>CAZFON010000067.1:0-7707 GCA_964520185.1 uncultured Planctomycetales bacterium
ATCTCATCAATTCATTAAACGAGGAAGCTGTCAGGAAACGTTTCAGAAAAGCCTCTCTTTTTAAAAAACTTGAATACTGGGCCAGGTGCACATAAACAGAAAACAACTGGATGGCCCAGGGGCCCTTCCAGTGCAGGGGCACAATGACTTCGTCGAGCGATTTTCCTTTTGTTTCTAAAACTTCGCGCAAATGACGGGAGAGCGCCTGGGATTGCCGCAAATGCCCCACCCGACCATCATCGAGAATGATCGCTTGCTGGCGATTCGAATACTTAAAAACCTTATAAAACCACATGTACTCCACCGGATGCTCCCGTATCATTCCCTCAAAATGGGCAACTGCCCGGGTCACATTGATACGGATGTCTTTCTCAAGATCTCCCGTGTTCGTCAACACCATTGCAGGATAAACCTTCAAGGTGTGCTTTCCGTTTTTGTTGCGCTTGATCCAAACCGGACAAACCGCGCATCCATACTTCAGGCCCAAGCGAATGGCGCCCGTGGACATGGATGCGCTCTTTCCTAAAAATGGCACCACGACACCTGTCTTGCCCCCCTGATCCAAAGCCAGGGAAACTATTTCATTATCATGCATGGCCTTGATGATTTCCTTGGTCGCCACACCTGCTGTGATCACATGGGCACCGGCAATGGTACGGTAGTCATTGAGCATTTTGTCCAACAGGGGCATCTTGGACTGGTCGTTGGCTACAACATGATACCGGCCTTTGGTTACTCCGCCAACCACACTGGCCAATTCCCAATTACCCGAGTGGAGTGCCAGAAAGATCACGCCACGGCCGCGGTTCAGGCCCAAGTCAATGTTTTCCTTGCCTTCCAGACGGACGGTTTTATGGATCCCTAAACGCACGATCTTAGGCAGGCATAAAAGCTCAACGATATTCTGGAGAAAATTGATGAAAACTTCCTGGGTAAGTACGCCTATTTGCCCGGGCGAAAGCTTTGAAGAAAAAACCGTCTTCAAATTGGCATAAACGACCTTTCTCTTTCTGGACAAACAAAAACAGCCCAACCGCCCCAGGCAACGCCCCAGCCATAGGCTCATTTTCATAGGCAGGAGCATAAAGAAAGCGGCTGCTGCCTTAATCAAGGCAAATTGAAGTGACCTTTTGAATGAATTCATCAGCTCCCTCGGTGATCTCCAACTGGATGGGCATATAAACTAAATCAATGCCTGAAAATTCGTTTTTGGAAACCCGTAATTTGACCGCATCTTTATGAGTGGTGATAAGTACATCGATATGCTCTTTGCGGCAAAAATCAACCATGCGTTGAATGTCGGTTTTTCTATAAAGATAGTGGTCCAAGAAAGTAAAAAATTTGATAAGTTTGGCCCCTGAATTCTTCAGGCTCGATTCAAATGAAACCGGTTCTCCGATGCCACAAAAAGCAGCTACGCGTTTGTCTTTTAAAAAATCATCAGGCTTGGGTCTGGCATCAAAAACATTGATAACGCCTGTGCTTTTATACCGGCCCACCACCATCAAAGCTTTTGGATTTATCTGTTTCAGCCGATGCCGCAAAGCCTGGATATCATTAGCAAGGTCGGCCTTGGAAAGCATAAAAATGTCCGCCCTCTTCAAAGATCCTAAAGGTTCACGCAAGATGCCGGCAGGCAAAAGATAGCCGTTGCCGAAAGGGTTGACAGCATCGACGACCACGATATTCAGGTCACGGTAAAGTGGCCAATGCTGGAAAGCATCATCGCAAATATACAGGTCAACGGGCATGATATCTTCGGCCTCACGGATATTGGCCACGCGATTGCGGCCGGCGATGACCGGTATAAGGGGTATTTGCTCATTGATCATGTCCACTTCATCGCTTAAGTGAGACGCCTTGGGCATATAACCGCGGATCAAAATAATGGATTTATAACCTTTGTCCTGAAGATGACGCGCCAGCCAGATGACTAATGGCGTTTTCCCTGAGCCGCCGACGGTGATATTACCGATGCTGATAACAGGCTTGGATGCCTTATAAGCACCCTTAAAACGATAGTAAGCCTGCTGGCAAAAAACCCCCAGACGATAAAGCAGGGACCATGGCCATAATAAATAAATGATGACCTGGGCGGCGAAGCTGTTGTCCTGACCTTTCATGATCGAAAGCAAGTACTGTTTCATTTGATAAACTCCGCTAATTCGCCTAAACAGCGTCTGGTGGCCCCTTGATTGGCAGCTATAACTTCCCTGGCTGCAACTCCTAATGCCTCGCGTTTTGTTAGGTCAACACACAAGGCCGCGACCGCTGTCTCAAAAGAAGCTAAATTGTCTACCTGTACAATGGCATCAGCTTTCTTAAAACAATCGACTATATCTTTAAAATTCTCGACCAAGGGGCCTATGATGATGGCTTTCCCATAGGTAGCAGGCTCGATAATGTTATGCCCTCCTCCAACACATAGACTTTTCCCGACAAAAACCAGGGAAGCCAACGAATAAAGCGAACGAAGCTGTCCTATGGTATCCACAACCATCACCGTGTCTAAAGTCCCGATACGCTCGCCAGAAGCGATCTCTGTAAACTTTATCGCCTTTAAACCATGACGGGTAATAAGTTCCATAATGGAAGCCGCTCTTTCGATATGCCGGGGTGCAATGACTAACCGCCATCTTGGATCATCTTTAATGATCTTACGATAAACATTCAGCACTATTTCTTCTTCCCCGGGATGGGTCGATCCTGCCACCCACCATAATTCATTTTTACCCGCTGCTAAGCCGTTGATAGCAGTTGAAGCCTGCGGCAAATCATCAAATTTCATATTCCCTGTTACCTTCACCCGGGAAGATCCGGCTCCCAGGGCCGTTATCCTTGCAGCATGCTCTTGGGCTTGCATGCACCAAAGGCTTACTTGGTTTAAAACGCCTTTCAAAAGAAAACGAATGGCTTTGTAACGCCCAAAAGAGCCATCAGATATCCGGCCGTTGACGACCGCTATGGGGACCTTTTGAAGATGCAATTGTCTGTAGAGATTAGGCCAAATTTCCGTCTCAACGGCAATATACATTTTGGGCCTGATCAGGGACACAAAACGTCCTGCCACAATACTAAGATCTATAGGAGAGGCAAGTACCAGGGCCCTCCCCTTCAAACGTTCGCAGGCCAGTTCATAGCCTGCTTTGGTGGTAACCGTCACGATCAGTTGATAGGAAGGATGTTTTTCTTTAAACCGGTTTATAAAACCATCAATGACCATCACTTCCCCGACACTTACCGCATGCATCCAAATATTGGCACCCGCCTTTAGGTGTTCCTTGACCGGTGTTGAAAAAATGCCGAAACGCATCCCAAAACCCGCATATCCCCGCCGGGTCAGGAGCAAATAAGGCAGATAAATGAGGCCGTAGAGCAGAAATAGAAGATCGTAAATTAAATACATTTCTAATTATTATAGCTCTAATTAAAAAGTTAATTTATATAAAATGATAAAAAAGTCAGGCGCGGGGATGGGCCTGGTCGTAGACCTTTTTAAGCTTTTCCGTGGTCAAATGCGTGTAGATTTGGGTGGTGGACAAATTTACATGGCCTAAAAGCTCCTGCACCGAACGCAGATCAGCGCCATGATTCAACAGATGGGTGGCAAAGGAATGACGGAACATGTGGGGCGTAACATGCTGGGCCATGGCTTCTTGGAGAATATACTTATTGATGATATTGCGCACGCTGCGGTCGCTCAAGCGCGTGCCGTTCTTATTTACAAAAATAAATTTATTTCTGACAGGACGATCATCCAGATATTCTTTCAAGGAATTCAAGGCTGCGTCACCCACAGGCACCATGCGTTCCTTTTTCCCTTTGCCTAAAACCTTGATGATGTTGCCTATAAAATCCACGTCATCAACGTTCAAACCCACCAGCTCACTGACCCGTATCCCTGTCGAATAAAGCACTTCAAAAATGGCCTTGTCCCGTTTAGAACTTATTTTCAGGCCTTTAGGCGCCTCGATCAACTGAACACTTTCTTCCTCGCTCATGAAATGCGGCAGGGGTTTATCCAATTTGGGGGTCACCAAAAGCTTAGCAGGATTTGATCTAATGATGTCTTCCCGCTGCAAATACTTGAAAAAAGAACGCAGGCTTGAAAGCTTACGGGCAAGGGTACGGGGCTTTAAATTCCGCCCTTTAAGCTGGGCCAGGAAGCGGCGCAGGTCGGGGTATTCCAATGCTTCAAGGGAAGTTTTTCCTAAAAACCCATCGAATTCTTTTAGATCAACCCGGTAATTCAAGATCGTATGGTTGGAATAATTCTTTTCAATCTCTAGGTAGGTAAAGAATTTATCGAGGTATGGACTCATTGTTCTCGGGCAATTTATTGGCTATAAATTTGCAATCAGGATACCGGCTACAGCCGTAAAATACAGCCCCCCGATGGGAACGCCGCTCCACCAGCTCACCGGTGCATCCCGGTGACAGGCATTTAATGCCAGTGGAATACGGTTCCGCATGTTTGCATTCCGGGAAACCCGTGCAGCTGATAAATCGGCCGCGACGGCCCCATTTGACCACCATGGGCCTGCCGCATTCGGGACAAGGCTTCTCCGTCGTCACTTCGGTCTTTTGGATATTGGCCATGGCATAATCCAATTCTTCTTTAAAAGGCCTCCAGAAATCATCAAGGACCTTGACATAATCGTTCGTTCCTTCTTCAATGGAATCCAGCTCCTCTTCCATGGTCGCGGTAAACCCGATGTCCATGATCCGTTTGAAATATTCCATCAGCAGGTTGCAAATCTTGATACCAAGCTCCGTTGCCGTAAAATAACCGCGGTCCCGGTGTGCATAATTACGGAAGATCAGGGTCTGAATAATGGCCGCGTAGGTCGAAGGACGGCCTATGCCCTGCTCTTCCAGGGCCTTGACTAAACTTGCTTCCGAATACCGCGAAGGCGGCTTGGTAAAATGCTGGCTGGGTTTGACATCCAAAAGGCCAAGGATATCCCCTTGCGCATATAGTGACGGATCGAGCTTCAATTCCTGCTCTTCATTGTCCCTATAAACAGCCAGGTATCCCGGGAAAAAAAGGACGGAACCTGAGGCCCCGAATTGGAAACGTCCGGCGGTGATCTCAATTTTAGTCTGCTCAAATACAGCCGGCATCATCTGACAGCTAAGGAACCTCTTCCAAATAAGTTCGTACAAACAGTATTGGTCGTCTGATAGGAAGCGTTTGATGGCTTCGGGCTTGCGATTGACGTCACTAGGGCGTATGGCCTCATGCGCTTCCTGAGCGCTTTTTTTGGATTTAAACTTATTGGGCTGCTCCGGTATATATTCCTTGCCATGCTCCTTTTTGATCAAGGTCCTGACCCGTTCAACGGCCTCGGCAGCGATGTTAACAGAATCCGTACGCATATAGGTAATGAGGCCTTCGGGCTCTTCGTCGCCGATCTCAATGCCTTCATAAAGCTGCTGGGCAAGCATCATGGTCTTGGAGGTATTGAACCCTAATTTGCTGAAAGCTTCCTGCTGCAGGGTGCTGGTGATGAACGGCGGCGGCGCATTACGCTTGACCTGCTTGGTGTTAATGGCTGAAATATGATAAGCCAACTCTTTGATCTCGGCAACGATACCATCGGTCAACTGTTGGGTCTTAAGGTCGAGCTTTTGGCCGTCTATCTTCTCCAATTCAGCCGTTAGAAGGTCCTTCAAGCCTTTCTTCTGCAGATCAACCGCAATCTGCCAATATTCCTGGGGGACAAAAACCCTGATAGCTTCCTCACGCTCAACGATCAGGCGCAAGGCCACTGATTGTACCCTGCCGGCGGAAAGCCGGGAGCCCACTTTTTTCCACAGCAAGGGGGATATCTGATAGCCCACGATGCGGTCCAATACCCGACGGGCATTCTGGGCATCGACCAGCTTTCGGTTGAATTCCCTGGGATTCGCAAAAGCCTTCTTGACCGCGTCCTTGGTGATCTCATGGAACTCCACCCTCCTGACCGTTTTGCCTTTGGCAATATGCTGTACCAGGTTCCAGCCGATGGCCTCTCCTTCCCGGTCAGGGTCAGTGGCGATGTAAATTTCCTGGGCGTCCTTGGCCTCTTTTTTCAGCTTGGCCATGGTCTTTTGTTTGTCACGAACCACAATGAACTTCGCTTCAAAACCGTGTTCGACGTCCACCCCTAACGTGGACTTGGGAAGGTCGATCAAATGCCCCATGGAAGCCGTGACCTTGAATTTCGATCCCAAGATCTTATTGATCGTTTTGACCTTTGCAGGAGACTCAACAATGACCAGAATTTTAGACATGCTCATTCCTTACATAATACTGGCCCGGTAACTGGCGGATCAGGTGTTTTAATTCCATGCTTAACAGAATGTTCATCAGGCTGCTGACAGAAAAACCCGAATGCGCAGCCAATTCATCCAAATGCACAGGCTGGCAGGTGATACATGAATATAGCTTAGACTGCTCATCGCTGAGCCATGGAAGCGTCCTTCTGTCAATGGTATTAAAAGGGATATAACCTTCCTTGATACGCGATAAAACATCGTCAGGGCTTAAAGCAACCAGGGCCCCCTCCTGGATCAGTTGGTTGCTGCCCAAAGCCCTTTCGTTATCAATATTGGAAGGTAAAACAAAAACATCCTTGTTTTGGGCCAGGGCATACCCTGCGGTGATCAAGGCCCCGCTTTTGCTCCCTGCTTCAATGACAACCAGGACCGAACTCAGGCCGCTGATGATACGATTGCGCCAGGGGAAATTATGCTTTAAAGGCGGCATGGCACATGCAAATTCAGAGATCACGGCACCGTTTCTGCTGATCGTCTCCATCAAAGAATAATTTTCCTTTGGATATATGTGATCAAAACCGCAGCCGATAACCGCAATGGTCGAACCTCCGGCCTCCAAGCTCCCTTGATGGGCCGCGGTATCAATGCCACGGGCCAAACCAGAAACCACCACTAATCCAGAGTGCACAAAAGCACTGGCAAAGGCCTTTGCTGTGCTTAAGCCATAAAAGCTTGCCAGCCTTGAACCTACCAGTGCCACGGACTTTTGATTCAGAGATCCAATATCGCCCTTGATATACAAAACCACGGGCGCATCTTCAAAATCATTTAAAACACCAGGATAATCCTTATCGATGGCGGTCGTTGCCACGATCCCCTTGTGTTTCATAGAATTATATTCGCCTTGAAGGAATTTGTCTTTAGAAAAGTGGAATATATTTTCCGCTGTGTCGCTTGAGACCAAACCGCTTGAGTTTAATTCAGGCACAGAAGCCCCTAAAACCTTCAAAGCGCTGCCCCAAAAAGCCATCAACTTACGGATGCGCCTGGCGCCCAGATCAGGCACGGCATTTAACACCAGCAAAGCTTCTTGTTCGGTCATTATCTCCCCCTTGAAAAATAGGGAGACGTCCCTATTTTTCTATTCTTTTGAGGATCTCGGCAACCGGGCCTTCGATGGACGCGTCATTGGCGTCAATGGTGTGATCAGCCTGGTTGTACAGGGGGAGTCTTTGGTGGAACAACTCTTTAATGCATCCGAGGGGGTCGGATGTCTTTAACAGAGGCCGATGGGTCTCACCTTTAATGCGCTGGTAAATGACCTCTGGCGTAGCTTCCAAGTAAAATACGATACCATTACTTTTAAGGGCCTGCAAGTTTTCTTTGCGTAGCACCACACCGCCGCCGCAGTCAATGACAACATTTTCCCGGCAAGAGGCCTCTTTA
>CAZFON010000067.1:7717-8381 GCA_964520185.1 uncultured Planctomycetales bacterium
AACGGCCTTATGTTCAATGTCCCGGAAATACACCTCACCTTTGGCTTTAAAAATATCGTGAATGCTTAAATTCTCCCTGGCCTCGATCAGATCATCAATGGCGATCACCTGTCTCTTCAGGCGCTTTCCCAATTCCCGGGCGATCATCGATTTGCCTGAGCCCATAAACCCGATTAAGACAATGTTCTTTCCCATAAATATCAGTAACCGTGTTCTTCAGATGACTGAGTATCCACACTGCGGATCTCTGTAATGTTTTCATGGGAAACCGTCAATTCCAGAGAACTGGTGCCGCCTCCGCTGGAAAATAGATTAACTGCGATCGCGTCCCCTGCTTTGGCCTTGAACATCACAAATTTCGAGAACCGGTCAGGGTCCTTCTGATGATTAAAATGAAGAGTGATGATGATCTTGCCATTAAGGCTGACCGTCATCTTGTTAACATGATCGACTTCCTCATTTTTCTCATTCCTGGAATGATGGTCCGCCTCCACATATAAAAAGGTGGTTGCCTTATTATAAGTCAAAGACATGCTCTCGATGGCAAATTGACGAGAAGAAGAATGCGGTGAACAATAAGGCGGGCAAACGGCAAAAACAGAGGACAACGGCAAAATCAATAAACACATCAATGTCAAAACCATCCCTGCAGCGGTTCTTTTCA
>CAZFON010000068.1:0-8346 GCA_964520185.1 uncultured Planctomycetales bacterium
CCCCGTCAATGTCAATAGGCCTCGAGGAGACCTCGCCATGGCTTCAGGGCCAGGCGGTATCGATCTAAACCCTACCCGTATGGGTTTGCAGGTCAACAAAGGCGGTTTGATAAAATTCCATCTTGACCCTTCACAGTTGGCGCAATTACAGAACGCTCCCGGATTTGTGCCGGTGATCATCGGTGTCAAGCCCCTCAATGATTTGCAGGGATTTTTAAGCACTCCCAGCGGCAATCTATAAGCCAACCAACGACCTTTTTTAATTGTAAACCAAATATAAGAGAATTGTTGACAATTAGGCGGTTTTCTGTGATATTTTTTACAGACTTATGGACCGACTTTTTTATACGCAATTGGCACGCCTGAGCTTAGAGGGCCAGGCATTGGATGATAGAACTTGTTTGCAGGTTTTATCGGATCCCTCGCTTGAACTTTTGCCGTTGTTGGATGCCGCTTATCAGGTGCGAAAACATTATTTCGGCCTGGAGGTGCATGTGCATATCCTGAACAATGCCCAGAACGGCCATTGTCAGGAAGACTGCCACTATTGCGCCCAAGCCAGATCATCCACCGCTGATATCGAGGAATACGGCATCAAATCCGACGATGAAATACTGCAGGAAGCGCGTAGCGCCTATGCCAAAGGCGCTTCCTGTTATTGCATGGTGTTTGCCGGCCGCGGGGCCTCCCAATCCCGCGTCGAGCGTCTTAAACGTATTTTAGTCCGGATCAAATCTGAGTTCCCGGGCAAGGAAATATGTGTTTCCACAGGGCTGGTGTCCCAACAAGGGGCCATGGAATTAAAACAGGCGGGCTTAGACCGCCTGAACCATAATTTGAATACCTCTGAAGCGCATTATCCCAACATTTGTACCACCCATACTTTTGCCGACCGTATAAATACTCTTATGGCGGCCAGGGGAGCAGGCCTTAAGGTTTGTTCCGGCATGATCGTCGGTATGGGGGAGGGGCACGCGGATATCATTGAAGTGGCCAGGCGTTTGCGGGCCTTGAAAGCGGAGTCTATCCCGGTCAATTTACTTTTGCCTATCGAAGGCAATGCCCTTTCTCCCCGTGAATCTGCATTGACGCCGGATTATATCTTAAGGGTCTTGTGTTTGTTCAGGTTTTTGAACCCCTCTTCCGAGATAAGGGTCGCGGCAGGCCGGGAAATACACCTTCGTTCCATGCAGGTCATGGCCTTGTATCCCGCCAATTCCATATTTTTACAGGGGTACTTGAATGCCAGGGGCAGTTCCAATGCCCAGACCCTGCGCATGATCAAGGATGCGGGATTCAGTATAAAATCCGAAATTCCTTTGGATGATCTTTTGGATCAAGGAGGGGGCCAGGAAGACCTCGTCAGCGAAGGCAAGGCCTTGCTAAAAACCATTAAAGAATTACGCCCTGTCATTAAATAACGTATCCGCTAAAAGAGTCCCCTTTTTCACTTGCCAAAGAATTACGTAATGTTATATTAATAAGTAGATGTAATTAGTAGTATAAGTTTTCCTAACCCCATTATTCCATCTAAAAAGTCATTTTCCTTGGGCCTGGCAAGGTAATAAAATGGGTATCTTGGGAGATATTCTGTGTCGCTTTTTAAAATAAAAAATTAAGGAAGGTCATTATGTCACTTGAAAAACGCCCTGTTACGAGATTCGAATTGCTGATGGATGCCGGTACCGGCGCCCAGAAAGCAGGGGATATATTGCTTGGCGCTTTTGTGGGCATGGGCCAATATGTTTATGTGGAGCCTATGATCCCCGCGGAGATCTCGCCGCCCGCCAGGAGCCGACCGGCCCTGTCTGGCGTTATTATCCGATTGGCGGATTTTGATGTCACCAACATCGGCAACGATACTGACCTGATCCTGGCTGCCCATGAGATCGTTTTGGACCGCCGCCTGGATGATAATGAGTTCAATCCAAGCGCCAAGATATTGCTGGACATGGGGGACCAGGAGGACAATCCGCAATCTTATGAAACCGTGCTCAAGCGTTGCACCAAGCTGGGCTTAAGCGTGGTCCCATTTAATGTTGATGAGACTTCTCGCGTCCTTATCAAGGAGCTGGGGGGCAAAGGACAGAATTTGTATTACTTGGGGATGCTGGCTTATATCTATAATCTTGACGAGGAAATCGTCAAGAAAGAGATCCTCAAGACCTTCGGCAAGAAGCTCAAAGAAGAGATCATGGCCAAGAACATCACTTTGTACCATAACGGATATCAATTGGCCAAAGAAAAGGTGTTTTTCCGTTTTGAGGTGCAAAGCCATAAGCGTGAGGGAGAGCAGATCCTTATCGACGGCAACACATCATTAAGTTTGGGGGTCATTGATGCTGGCATCAAATTGTACTCCGGCTATCCCATTACACCCGCTTCTTCCATCATGCATAACCTGGCCAAGGAGCTGCCGGCTTATGGCGGCATGGTACACCAGGCGGAGGACGAGATTGCCGCCATAGGTACAGCCGTGGGAGCCTATTATGCCGGAATGCCGGCGGTGACCGCCACTTCAGGTCCGGGACTGTCGCTCAAGCAGGAATTTATTGGTTTTGCCTCTGTTGCGGAAATACCGCTTATTCTTATCGATGTGCAGCGCGCAGGGCCTTCGACAGGCATGCCTACCAAGACCGAGCAATCGGATCTATTGTCAGCCTTGTGCGGCAGCCACGGCGATTATGCCAAGGTCATTATCAGCGTCTCCAACGTTATCGACTGTTTCTACGCGCCGCATTTGGCCCGTTACCTGACGGAAAAATTGCGGGTGCCGGTTTTTATCCTCAGCGATTTCCAGACAGCTAACAGCTATAAGGTCGTCTCCAAGTTCAAACTGGCCCAGATGAAAAACGTGGATGAGATCCCGGATTTCGTCTTTGAACGTTTTCATATGAAGCGCCTGACAGATCCTGTTGAGATGGTCAGGACCTTACAGACCACCCCAGGCACCATCGGGGGCATGCGGCGCATTACCGGGCTTAATACGGATGAGAACGGTAAGGTCAATTATTTCTCCGATAACCATCAGCGCTCACACGCGGTGCGTAATGAAAAAATACACCATGTCCGCCGGGCTTTGGCCGCACCTGAAATGTTCGGTAAAGATTCCAATGAGGTTTTGATCGTGGGTTGGGGTTCGACCAGGGGGGCCATCGAAGAGGCCATTTCCCTTTGCGAGAAGACCGGTGTGCCGGCCTCAGGCATGCATTTCCGTATCGTGTATCCCTTTCCCTTGATGCTTAAAGAGATCTTTGCCAAATACAAGAAAATTTTGACCGTGGAAGTCGCTTATGGCGATAAGCTCAAACCTTCTCCGCTGGCTTTATTATTGAGGTCAGAAACATTAGTGGACGTTCAACCGCTT
Organism: uncultured Planctomycetales bacterium; assembly: GCA_964520185.1. Classification (GTDB taxonomy): domain Bacteria; phylum Omnitrophota; class Gorgyraeia; order Zapsychrales; family Fredricksoniimonadaceae; genus JABDGZ01. The sequence goes on from CAZFON010000068.1 coordinate 3,368, forward strand.
ACTGCTGAAGCTACCGGCAGGCCGGTGCGTCCCAGGATTATTGTCAAAAAGATCCAGGAGGTCCTAAAATGATCCCCGAAACAACGTCCAAACCGGCGCCCGTGCCGATCACCATAAAAGAATTGAATACTGAAAATCCCCGCTGGTGTGCGGGTTGCGGTGATTTTGGTATCATCATGGGTTTAAAAAGATTCATTGTTGACCGCCAATTGTCCCCGTCCCAGACGGTCAACGTGTCGGGTATCGGCTGTTCAGGCCGCGCGCCGAATTATTTCAACACCTATGGCGTGCATTCCATTCACGGCCGTCCCATCCCCATTGCCTTAGGCATTGCCCTGGCTCGTCCGGAACTTAATCTCTTCGTGCATTCCGGCGATGGGGATGCTATCAGCATCGGAGGCAATCACCTGATCCATGGCATTAACAAGAATTTCAAATGCGTTTTTTTGATGTATGACAACGAGATCGACGCCTTGACCAAGAACCAGACCTCACCCACGACCCGCCGGGATCATCCGACCCATACGCAACCGCAGGGTACATTCCTGAACCCCATCAATCCCATTACCGTGGCCCTGGGATTGGGCGCATCTTTTGTGGCGTCCACGGCGGACTGGATCCCGGACCATTTGACCACCACCATCAAGGCGGCTTTTGATCATCCGGGTTTTGCCTTTGTGCATATTTCCCAGCGTTGCCCTCATTTTGACCCGAACAATTTCGACCATAAAAGCTCCAGCTGGTTCTCGTTCTTTAAGCATCCCAACGGCATTGACCCTGACCGTCGTTTGGTGGACAAGGCCGAGATCGTTGAGCATGACCCTTCGGATTTAGCCCAGGCTTTTCAATATGGAGCTTCCGACCGCCGTTATTTCGGCTTGTATTTCCAAAATAAAGATAAACCCCGTTATGATGATATTCTTCATAACCTGGTTAAAAAGACCGCTCCAAAAGATCCGTCGAAGATCTTGGACAGCTTTTTAATTTAAAGACATGGAAAACCTTATTATTATCGGCTCCGGCCCTGCAGGTCACACCGCTGCTATTTATGCCAGCCGTGCCAGGTTGGATCCTTTGATGTTAGAGGGGATGTTTGCCGCCGGCGTTGCCGCGGGGGGCCAGCTGACAACCACCACCGAGGTGGAAAATTATCCGGGCTTTCTGACGATCAGCGGCCCTGAGTTGATGGGGAAGATGCGCGAGCAGTCAGTGCATTGCGGGGCCAGGATCATTACCGAGACCGTTGACCGTGTGGACCTCTCCCAAAGGCCCTTTAAAGTATGGGCCGCAGGTCAGGAATACCAGGCCAAAGCCCTGATCATTACTACCGGTGCCACTGCCAAACGCATGAACCTGCCCGGTGAAGATAGATTATGGCAAAAGGGGATCTCCGCCTGCGCGGTGTGCGATGGAGGTTTACCGTTTTTCCGTAACAAGGTGTTGGCGGTGGTGGGCGGAGGGGATTCGGCTGTTGAAGAGGGCACCTATCTGACGAAGTTCGCCTCCAAGGTACTGCTGATCGTGCGCCGTGACGTGCTGCGCGCCTCTAAGGTCATGCAGGAACGCGCTAAAAACAATCCTAAAATTGAGATCATGTTCAATACCTTACCCGTCGAAGTCTTAGGTGATAAAAGTGTATCCGGCCTGAAAGTCAAGAACACCGGGACCAATGCCGAAAGCACGTTGCCTATTGGCGGCTTGTTTTATGCCATCGGCCATTTGCCAAATACCGCCTTTTTGCAAGGCCAGCTGGAATTGGATGAGACAGGATATATCAAGACAAAACCAGGCAGCACCAAAACGAGCGTGCAAGGCGTTTTTGCCGCAGGAGATGTGCAGGACAAGGTCTACCGCCAAGCCGTTACTTCCGCCGGCACCGGCTGCATGGCCGCGCTGGACGCCGAACATTTTTTAAGCGCGGATAGCCATCATTGATAAATCCCGCAATTTTCATTTTTTGGTCCCTCAAAATGTGATATATTCTCCCCATGGCCGTTAATTTTAAAAATAAAACGTTGCAGGAATATTTGGACCAACTTTCCCGACGGGAACCAATCCCAGGAGGAGGGTCAGCTGCTGCTTTGACCGGGGCCATGGCTGTTGGTTTGATTTCCATGGTGGCGAATTATTCGTTAGGCCGCAAGTCCAACACCAAGGCCGTTGAAAAGCGTTTGAATAGCATCCTGGCCCAAAGCGAGCCCATTCGAAAAAGATTGCTTGAGTTGACCAGCCTTGACAGCGAGGCTTATTTAAAAGTCACGGCAGCCCGCTCTCAGGATAAAAAGGCCCAGCGCCAGGCGGCCAAATCCGCCTGTGCGGTGCCGCAGGAAGTTTGCAATCTGTGTTACAAAGCGGTCCGATTGACCCCTTATCTGGCGGAAAAAGGGAATCCTTATCTTTTGTCGGATGTGGAAGTTGCTCTCGAGCTTTTATTGTCTGCTTTTTACGGTGCCAGGATCATGGTGAGGATCAATTCATGAGCGCACAAATTTTAGATGGGAAGGTATTGGCCGCCCAGCTTAAAGGGCAGTTAATGGAAGAAATAAAACAGATACGCTCTTCGGCGCATGAGACCCCGCGGATCTTCAGCATCGTGGTGGGCAATGACCCGGCCAGTCTTTCGTATGCCTCTTCCCAGCAAAAAACCGCCCAGCAGGTGGGGATCCATTATGAATTACAGCAATTTAAGGACGATGCTGCCCAGGAAGATGTCCTGAAATTGATCGATGAGCTCAACAGCTACGACCATGTCCACGGCATCATTGTCAATAAGCCCCTGCCCGCTCAGATGAACTTTAAAGCCATTATCAATGCCATTTCACCTTACAAGGACATTGAAGGGATGAATTTGACGAATTTCGGGCTTTTGTTGATGGGAGAAGACGGCATTTTCCCCTGTACACCTGCAGCTGCCCTGGAGATCCTGCGTTCCTCCGGCGTCAGTTTAAAAGGCAAGCACGCTATCGTCATAGGCCGTTCCGAAATTGTGGGAAAGCCGGTGGCCTTGCTGCTCCTTAAAGAGGACATGACGGTCACGGTCTGCCATTCCAAGACCATTGATCTGCCCTTCGTGGTGCATGATGCGGATGTGGTGATCGCTGCCTTGGGCAAACCCGGTTTTGTAAAAGGCGAATGGATCAAGAACGGCGCCATAGTGGTGGATGTGGGGATCAACCAGGTGGAGGGGAAGCTTGTCGGTGATGTGGACTTCGCTTCTGCCAAGCTAAAAGCCTCGCATATCACGCCGGTGCCGGGAGGGGTTGGTCCGGTGACTGCGGTCATGCTCATGAAGAACGCTGTTAAAGCCTTTAAATTGCAAACAACCTCATTATGAAAACCCTTGTCGTTGGAAATTCCCTGGAAGTCCTTCCCATTATCGAAAGCATCCTGAACGAGCAGGGCCAGGAGGTCACGCTTTTTGCAACTGAGGGCCTTTTGCCCTATGACCGTTCTGCCTTGCCTGCATTGGTCGCCGGCGTTCAAACAGAAGAACGCATCTATAAAGCCTCCGAGGCGTTTTTAGAAAAGTTCCATCCGCAATTGGTCACAACAGAGGTTTTAAACCGCATCAGCGTCAAACGCAAATACCTGACAACGGAGAAAAAGAACCAAATTGAATATGACCGCCTGGTGCTGGTGGACACGGGCAAGTTGATATTGCCGAATGTCCGCGGCCATCAAAGGACAGGCGTTTTCGATTGTTGGCGTTTGTCTTCCATCAAGCAATTAAAAAAGCACCTGCCGTTCGCAGACAGCGTAACAGTGGTTGTTTCCAATGTTCAGGGGCTCAACATGGCCTGTGCTATCAGCCAGCTGAAAAAAGAAGTGACCGTGGTATCGGCCAGGGCTGGGCTTTTGCCTGATATTTTCGATGAAGAAACAGGGATGTTGCTCAAACAGATCCTGGAAGGCAGGGGGGTGCGCATCTTTGGGGATAATGCGATCGAAGAGATCTTAGGTGAAGGTGACCTTAAGGCCGTGCGGTTAAGATCGGGGAAGGTATTGGCTTGCGATACGGTCATTTTCGACGAGGCCAGGGCTGATATCCGCATGCTCTCCGAACCTACCCTGACGGAAGATGATAAAATTTGTGTTGAAGATTGTTTCAAGCCTCCTGTTCTGCCATTTGCTCCCGCGCATTTCGGGGTTCCTGTCCTGAACGGTTTTTATGCCGGATGGACCAAGCTTCCTGAGGGCGGCCGGGAATACCTGAAATTCGACGGTCCCCAGAATATTTACAAGAAAATTTACGTCCATGGCAATAGCCTGGCAGGGATAGTGCTGTTGAATGCGCCCCAGGAGACCGAGCGTCTTTTGGGGATCCTGCAACGCCGGGACAACATCACCGGCAGAGAAGAAGAAATCCTCTAAAAGAGATATGGCCAACCGTGTTTTTCTTATCGATGCCCATGGCCTTTGTTACCGGGCTTTTTATGGGGTCAAGGCTTTAAAGAACTCCAAGGGCCAGCCGACCAACGCGGTTTTCGGTTTCTGTAATATCCTGCACAAGTTGCTCGCTGACGGTAAGCCGACGCACGTGGCCGTTTGCTTTGATCTGGGAAGACAAACACACCGCCAGAAAAAATATGCTGATTACAAGATCAAACGCCAGGCCATGCCTGATGACCTGGTCGTTCAGATCGCGGTCATCCGCGATCTTGTGCGGGCTTATGGTTTCCTGATCTGTGAGAAGGAAGGATTTGAGGCCGATGATATGATGGCGACCCTGGCCAGGCGTTTTGCAGGGCAGAAGACGGATGTTTTCATTGCCACGGACGATAAAGACATGGCCCAATTGGTCGGCGAACATATCAAATTATACAGTCCTCGTCAGGAAAAAGTGATGGACGCCGGGGACGTGAAGGAAAAATTCGGTGTTGACCCGCAACAGATCACGGACTATATCGCCCTGGCTGGCGATACTTCGGACAATATTCCCGGCGTTAAAGGTATCGGAGAAGTAGGTGCCCGCAAGCTTA
>CAZFON010000069.1:0-8305 GCA_964520185.1 uncultured Planctomycetales bacterium
GTGAGACTCTTCCAGGGTGATTTCAGCAAGCAAACCGAGTATGAGGCCTATCCTTTGGTGGCAGCTAAACGGTGGCGCGATTTGGGCGCTCAATGGCTTCATCTGGTTGACCTGGACGGCGCTAAAACCGGTACCATGGCCAATAAGGAGCACATCATTTATATCACCCAGAAAATCGGTATTCCGGTCCAGGTAGGAGGCGGAGTGCGCGACATCAAGGCCGTGGAAGATTTGATCAGTGCCGGAGTTAAAAGGGTGGTTTTAGGCACAAGGGCCATCGAGGACCGGAAGTTCTTAAAAAATATGCTGGCCCTTCATGGTGATAAAATTTGTGTCAGCCTGGATTGCTCCAATGGTTTTGTGACGGAGAACGGCTGGGTTTCGGTGACCAATATCAAGGCCATAGACCTGGCCGTTGAATTGGAAGCCATAGGGCTGCAGTGGATGGTTTATACTGACATTGCCCGCGACGGCGTTATGACAGGACCTAATTTTGAACAATTACAGACCATGCTCAATACGCTCAAGAAGATAAACCTGATCGCTTCGGGCGGCATTGCCACCATCGACGATGTGCGCCGTTTGAGTTCCATGAAAGGCATTGCCGCAGCCATTACGGGAAAAGCGATCTACGAAGGCAGGATGGATTTTAAAGAGGCCCAGAACGCCCTTTTAAAGGAAACGAAGTAATGCTCAATAAACGCATCATTCCTTGTTTGGATGTTAAGGATGGCAGGGTGGTCAAGGGCGTTAATTTTGTTTCCTTGAAGGATGCCGGTGATCCGGTGGATTGCGCGCGCGCCTATGACCAGTCTGGCGCGGATGAATTGGTTTTTTTGGATATCACGGCCAGTCACGAAGGGCGTAAGATCTTCCTGGATGTGGTGCAACGCTGTGCGGAATGTGTTTTTATGCCCTTGACCGTAGGAGGAGGCATCAGCAGCGTCAATGACATACGGCAATTGCTCAATGCCGGCGCAGACAAGGTTTCGATCAACACCTCAGCGGTCAATGAGCCTGGTTTGATCCGTCAGGCCTCAAATATGTTCGGCTCCCAATGCATTGTGGTGGCCATTGATGCCAAACGCGTGGGGCCTCACTGGGAAGTTTTTACCCACGGCGGCCGCCGGGCTACGGCCAAGGATGCCATCGAGTGGGCCACAAGGGTCGAAAGCCTAGGTGCCGGGGAGATCTTATTGACAAGCATGGATGCGGACGGCACCAAGAACGGTTTTGATCTTGCGTTGACCAGGGCCATTACAGCGGCGGTCCATATTCCGGTCATTGCTTCAGGCGGGGCAGGGAGCCTGGAGCATTTTTATCAAGTTTTCGCCGAAGCTCACGCAGACGCGGCCTTGGCAGCGTCGGTGTTCCATTACGGCGAGATACCGATCCCTGAAGTCAAATCATTCTTAAAACAAAAGAAAGTGAACATTCGATGAGCGCCAATCCCGAAGTAGAAACGATCCAGATCACCAAGGATAATCTTGAAAAGTTAAAAGTCAACAGCGAAGGCCTTATCCCGGCCATTGCCCAGGACTGCAAGAACGGCGAGGTCCTGATGATGGCCTGGATGAACATCGATTCCCTTCGTGATACCTTAAAAAGCGGCAAAGCTTCATATTGGTCGCGCTCGCGAAAAACATATTGGGTCAAGGGCGAGACGTCCGGCCATTTCCAACATGTGAAAGAGATTTATTACGACTGTGACTGCGACGTGCTTTTGATGAAGGTGGACCAGGTAGGTTCTGCATGTCACACCATGAAGAGAAGCTGTTTTTATAGAAAAATTCAATGACACTGGAAGAATTCTTAAAATTAAGCGCTCAAGGAAATTTAATACCGGTTTATAGGGAAATACCCGGAGACCTGGAAACGCCGGTGTCTGCGTATTACAAACTGGCGTCCAAAAGTGCTTATTCTTTCTTATTGGAATCCGTCGAAGGTGAAGAAAAGATCGCCCGTTATTCCTTTATCGCGCGGGACCCTGAGTTGGTCTTCAGTTCCAAGGGCTATGAAGCCAGGATCTTGCGTTTTGCAGGAAAACCAAAATTGGAAAAAATTTCTTTCAGCGGCTCTCCGTTGTCGCTGGTACGTGCCTTGATGAAAGATTTCCATGCCGTGCAAGTGGCAGACCTGCCTCGTTTTTACGGCGGTATGGTGGGATATTTGAGCTATGACTGTGTACGTTTTTTTGAACGCCTGCCTGATAAAAGCCCTGATGACCTCAAACTCCCGGATATTTGCCTGGCTTTGGCAAAGGATTTGGTGGTATTTGACCATCGTCATCATACGATCAAGGTGGTGAGTTGCGTGCATTTGGCCAAAACTGACAGCCGGCAGGGCAAGATCAGGAAATATAAGTCCGCCCAGAAAACCATTGATGCTTTGATCGCGGATATGCGAAAACCTTTGGCGCTGCCTGCCTCTCAAAAGAAGGCCGGCAAAATGACCGTGACTTCAAATTGTACGAAGGCCCAATATGAGCAAATGGTCATTAAAGCCAAGAAACATATCAAAGCAGGGGATGTTTTCCAGATCGTGCCTTCCCAGCGTTTTAAAGTAGATATCGATGTCCCTGCTTTTGAATTATACCGCTCTTTGCGTGTGCTCAATCCATCGCCCTATATGTTTTATTTGAATTTTGACGGTTTGCAGCTGGTAGGAGCTTCTCCCGAGCTTTTGGTGCGTTGTGAAAACGGTTTGGTCGAGACCCGTCCTATTGCAGGTACAAGGCCACGAGGGAGCAATGATCAGCAGGACCAGGAGCTGGCCCGTGACCTTTTGGCTGACCCCAAGGAAAAGGCGGAGCATATCATGCTGGTGGATTTGGGCCGCAATGACCTTGGCCGTGTATGTATTAAGGGCACTGTGCGGCTTTCTGAATTCATGGTGGTGGAAAAATATTCCCACGTGATGCACATCGTCAGCAATGTGCAGGGGAAATTACGTCCGGATATGGATGCCTTGGATGTTTTGGAGGCGGTATTTCCAGCCGGCACCTTGTCCGGTGCGCCGAAGATCAGGGCCATGGAAATTATCGAAGAGATGGAACCCCAAAAACGGGGTCCTTACGGAGGGGCGGTCGGTATTTTGGGTTTTTCGAAAAACCTTGATACTTGTATAACTATACGTACAATAGTGGTTTGCAAAGAAAAGGCTTATATCCAGGCTGGCGCCGGAATAGTGGCTGATTCCGACCCTGCCTCAGAATATACCGAGACAGTCAATAAAGCCAAAGCGCAAATCAGGGCCATAGAATTGGCTCATGCGTCAACAAGAAAGGAATCACATGGAAGTTAGAATCAGGTTACAAAAAGCAGGTAAAGCATCCAACAAGACCTACAATTACCGTATCGTTGCCATCGCCGGAAAAGAAGGCCGCGACGGACGCACCTTGGACATCCTGGGATATTATGATCCAGCCAAGAAATCGTATTTCCAGGTTAAAAAGGAAAAGATCAACGAGTGGGTGTCTAAAGGCGCCCAGATGAGCGATACGGTCAGAAGTTTAATGAAAAAAGCAAAGTAGGATTTTGAAAGGACGCATATGCAACAGTCAGGAATAACACAGCTTCTGTTCTTGTATGTTCCCATTATCTTGATCTTTTATTTTTTGATCCTCCGGCCCCAACGCCAGCAGCAGAAAAAGATCAAGGAGATGCTGGAGAAGTTAAAAAAGAACGACGAGGTGGTCACCTCTTCCGGCATCCACGGCACCGTGGCCATTGTTAAGGAAAAGACCGTGGTCTTAAGGGTGGATGAGGGCTGCCGCATTGAATTTGACCGCGAAGCCATTGCTTCCGTCAAAAGCGGTGAAATTAAACCCGAGGTTGTCAAATGAACGCAGATCTAACCAGACGGTTTATCATTATAGCGGCGGTGATTGCCGGTTGTATCGTTTCCCTTGTTCCCATCAATAAGCGGATCAATCTCGGCCTTGACCTTCGGGGCGGCATGCACCTGGTCTTAAGGGTCCAGAATGAGAACCTTTCCACGGCAGCAGCAAAGGAAGACGCTGTGCTTAAGTCCATGGAAGTGCTGCGTAACCGTATCGACGGTTTGGGTGTAGGGGAAACCATGATCCAGCGCCAGGGCGACAATCAAATTTTGCTTCAACTGCCAGGCGTCACAGACCGTGATAAAGCCATGGCCATGATCGGCCGTGTGGCACGTTTGGAATTTCATTTGGTAGATCCGGATGAAAGTCATTTGAAGCAAGCTCTGGCAGGCCATGTGCCCAGCACTGATGTGTTAACAAGCGTGAAAAAGGAAGGCAGCTCCCGGATCTTGATCTATAAAGATGTGGCCATGGGTGGGGAAGGTATCAAGGATGCCAAGGTAGATTTTACCAGTAACGGCATGCAGCCCAGGATCGTCATGACTTTCAATGAAAAGGGCTCCAAGGAATTCGGCGACCTGACAACCGCTCACGTCGGTGAACGTTTAGCCATCGTTTTGGATAATGAGGTTTTGTCTGCCCCTAATATCCATGAGCCAATTTTGACCGGCGATGCGGAGATCACCGGCGATTTTAAATTTGAAGAAGCATCTTTGTTGGCGTTGGCTTTGCGTACCGGCGCCTTACCTGTTCCCATGAATATTGAAGAAGAGCGAACGATCGGCCCCTTACTAGGGAAGGACTCCATCGAAGCAGGTATCAAGGCGACTTTGTTAGGCGGCATTGCGATCGTGTTCTTTATGTGTATCTATTATTTTGTCGGGGGGATCATTGCTTCGCTGGCCTTGGGTGTTAATTTGCTGATGATCATGGGAAGCATGGGCTTGTTGAATATCCTCATGCCTGATTCCCAGGTGACCCTGACGCTGCCCGGCATTGCAGGTATTATTTTGACCCTGGGCATGGCCGTAGATGCCAACGTGCTTATAAACGAACGCATCCGGGAAGAGATCGATAACGGCAGGCCTTTGACAGCGTCAGTCAATACAGGTTACGCCAGGGCGTGGTCAGCGATCCTTGACTCGCACGTGACATCCTTGATCGCCGCCTTTTTTCTGTTCCAATTCGGCTCCGGGCCTATCAAGGGATTTGCCATCACCTTGTCAACTGGTTTGGTCGCTTCACTTTTTACCTCCATTTATGTTACGCGCACCTTGTTCAATTGGCTGATATCCGAGAGGATGATCAAGGCCCTGCCGATGATGCATCTTTTCAGGAAACCGAATATCAACTTTCTGGGAATGAAATATTATTGCTTTGCTTTGTCAGCCGCTATCATCATTGCCGGTGCGGTCAATTTCATGCACAAGAAGGAAGCGGCTTTCGGCATTGATTTTGCCGGAGGTCAGATCCAGGAATTAAAATTCTCAAAACCCATCACTGCTGATTCGGTGCGGGACATTCTTAAAGATGGCAAGGTGGAGAATGCCGTTATCCAGACCTTTCCCAATGCACCGCAAAACGTCATTATCCGTACGCCGGAAGACACTCATGATGCAGTGTCAGCCGTTTTTAAAGATAAATTACCGGACAATGGTTTCCAGACCCTCCGTATAGAGAAAGTGGGGCCAGTGGTCGGACAGGCATTGCGTACCAAGGCCCTTTACGCCATTGTTTTGGCCCTGGCCGGAATGCTGGTCTACATCGGTTTTCGTTTCAAACATTACACCTTTGGTGCCGCCACCGTAGTGGCCATTTTCCATGACGTGCTGATCACCCTGTCCTTGATCCTTTTGGCAGGCCGCCAGATCGATCTGCTGGTGATCACCGCCATTTTGACGATCACCGGTTATTCCACCAATGATGCCATCATCATTTACGACCGCGTGCGGGAAAACGTACCCAAGATGCGTAATAAGCCGCTGGCTGATGTGATCAATGAGAGCATCAACCAGACCTTGGGACGGACGGTCCTGACTACTTTTATGACATCGTTGTCTGCCTTTGCCTTGTTTTTCTATGGGGGAGAGGTGCTTAATACTTTCGCCTTTGTCTTGATTCGCGGTTTCCTCTTCGGCACCTACTCAACGGTGTTCATCGTCTCACCGTTATTCTTGTGGTTGCAAGGGAAGAAGAAATGGTAAAAATGGGAGATGTTTAAATCCCTGGAATTTTTGGTTGGCCAAAAGGTCAACCTAGAAGAAGTGCTTAAAACTCTCGTCGCCTTTGGGTATACCCGGGCGACGAAAGTTTTTAAGGAAGGCGAGTTTGCCCTGCGCGGAGGCGTGCTGGACATTTATCCGTCCAATTTTGAGGTCCCCGTGCGCCTGGAGTTGGAAGATGATGACATCTGCGCCATCCACGGTTATGATCCCCTAAGTGCTCAACATATCGATGAGCACAACATCGTCCTGATCGTGCCTTTCAAGGCCTCTTCGAAATCGGTTTTTTCCTCAGATGAGCCCCTAGATAATTTTGTCGATATCCAGCAAGGTGACTATGTCGTGCATAACAATCACGGTATCGGCCGTTTCATGGGGATCAGGGAATTCGATGTCCATCAGCAGAAAAAAGAACATTTGGTCATCGAATATAAGGATGGAGATAAACTCTTTGTTCCCAAGCATGACATTCACCTGGTTCAGAAATATATTTCATTTACCAAACGCCCGGCCCGTCTGCATAAATTAGGAAGCAAGGAGTGGCTTGCTACCAGACGGGCAGTAGAAAAGAGGCTGAGGCTTTTGGCAGCCGAGCTTTTACGCACCCAGGCCTTGAGGGCCCAGTTGCCGGGATTTGCTTTTTCCAAAGACAATGAATGGCAAAACGAATTTGAAGCCAAATTCCCTTATAAAGAAACACCTGACCAACTGAAAGCTACGATAGAGACCAAGGCCGATATGGAGTCAGACCGTCCCATGGACCGGTTGATCTGTGGTGATGTCGGTTACGGCAAGACCGAAGTGGCCATGCGTGCGGCTTTTAAAGCGGTGATGAATAGCAAGCAGGTGGCCATCCTTGTGCCTACGACGATTCTGGCAGAGCAGCATTATTATAATTTCACCAAGAGGCTTGAAGGGTTTCCCGTTAAGGTGGGGATGTTGTCGCGCTTCCGCACCAAGTTGGAACAAAAGACCATTGTCAAGGAAGCTGCGGAAGGGAAAATTGATATCCTGATCGGCACGCACCGCTTGTTGTCCAAGGATGTTGCTTTTAAAGACCTGGGACTGGTCATTATTGACGAAGAACAGCGTTTCGGTGTCAAGTCCAAGGAGAAATTAAAGCATTTCAGGTTGCTGGCGGACGTGATGACCCTTACCGCCACTCCCATCCCACGGACCCTTTATATGGCCCTATCCGGCGCGCGTGACATGTCGGTTATATCCACACCGCCCACCAACCGTTTGGCGGTCCAGACCCGGATCATCCCTTACGATGAAGAGATCATTCAGAAAGCCATCGGGCATGAACTACAGCGTCACGGCCAGGTGTTTTTCCTGCATAACCGTGTAGACAATATCGAGTCCGTCGCTGATAGCATCAGGGAGCTCGTGCCCCAGGCACGGTTGGCTATCGGACATGGACAAATGAGCCCTCGCCTCCTGGAAGAAATTATGTTAAAATTCCTCAAACATGAGATCGATATTCTAGTCTGCACGACGATCATTGAATCAGGGATCGATGTGCCACGGGCGAATACCCTGATCGTCAACCGCGCGGACAGGTTTGGCTTGGCGGATTTGCACCAGTTGCGGGGCAGGGTGGGACGCTTGGACCTTCAGGCGTATTCGTATTTTATCGTGCCAAAGCGCGAGTTGCAGTCTGAACTTACCCGGCAGCGGCTTAAGGCCATTGAAAAGCACAGTGATTTGGGTGCCGGATTTCACATTGCTTTTGAAGATCTACAGATCCGCGGCGCCGGGAATTTGTTAGGGGCCCAGCAGCATGGTTTCATTGCCAGTATCGGCTTTGATTTGTATTGCCGTCTGCTTAAAGAATCTATCGAACATCTAAAGAAAGAGGTGGATATAGAAAATGAAAAATAAAATTTTAGCCTCATTGCTTATTTGCTCGATCTTTGGCTTTCTACCGTCGGCCTTTGCCGGCGCCAACACCGATGCAATTGTTGCCATTGTCAATGACGATGTCATTACCTTAAAGGACTTGCGCCAGTATGTGGCCGGTGTAGCAAGCCAGATGAGAGTGGAGAATAAATCCCAAGATGAGATCCGTCAGGCCATGCTGGAGTATGAGCAAAAGGGGCTGGATAAATTGATCGAAGATAAATTGATCCTGGCCGCGGCCAATGATAAAGGCATCGAGGTCAGAGGAGATATTGTTGATAAACGCCTGCAGGAGATCAAAGACCGCTATAGCAGTGAAGACGATTTTATAAAGGCGCTG
>CAZFON010000070.1:0-8230 GCA_964520185.1 uncultured Planctomycetales bacterium
GCTTCAAGCATGATGTCTGCGGGGGCGCTGCCTTCCATTTCGAAAGTGATCTCTTAGAATTCCCGTTTCGGCCCTGACAGTTTTTCATAGGTGCGCAAATAGTGGTTAAAATCCGGGGTGCTGTTTGAACACAAAAAATCAAACACCTTTCCTCTGAAATCGGAAATCATCTTCACAAAAATCCCCAACTGGTTTACTATATGCTGTGGCTTTCCCCCTGACGAACATTATCTATTTTTCTATTATACTGCTGACCGGCGTGTTGACCGTATCCAGCGACATTCACGTCAGGAAGATCTACAACCGGGATCTTTTCCTCGGCACGGTGTTAGGCCTTGCGGCCATGATCTATGCAAGGCTATGGGCCCATGAAGATATCGTATGTCACCTTGTCAACGGCCTGGCCGCTTTTGTGATCGGCCTGGTGTTGTACCGTTTAAATGAGTGGCGTGGCGGGGATGCCAAATTATTCACCCTTTATGCCTTTCTCATGCCCCCCCCTGGAGTTTACAATACTTTATTATCCTCCGCCATTAATCTGTTCGCCTGCTCTTTTATCAGCGGATCGATCCTGCTGTTACCCTTGTTCATCAAGATCATTTTGACCCATCAGCTGAAATCATCCCTGCACAATATCAAGGGCCTGCTCAAAACTTCCGGCAGGACGGTCCTTATCTCCTGGGCCTTTTTCCCTGTTTATTACGCGGCCATTTTCCATTTCTCAAAATTCGTCAACGCCTCGATCATCTTTATGACGGTCACCCTCCTTATCCTCTTTTCGGTCCGTTTTTTCCTTGAAAAAATATTAGAAAATCAATTTGTTCTGGCTGGAGGCTTCATCCTGGGGTTCCTTATGCGGCTATGGCTTGAGCCCCATTCGTTGTCCTGGCCGGTCTTGCCGTACTCGGTATTAAAGATCGTTATCTATTGCGCCATATCCGTCTTTATCTACGGCACATTTGACCATTTAAAAGAAAATCGCGACCGCATCCCTTTTGCGCCTTTACTGTTGGTAGGATGCGTCCTTAGTTATACACCTTTTCTCACATGGATCATGCATTCTACAAAACGATGAAACGCCCATCCATCCCTTTGGAAATCATCATCGAGATCACCGGCCGCTGCCGCCAGGTCTGCCCCTATTGTACCGGCCCCCGCATTCCGGACGTCCCTTTTAAAGATATCAAAACCGTTCTTGACGAAGCCGCCGAACTTAAGGTCAAGGCCATCCGCATCACCGGCGGAGAGCCCACCCTGCATCCTGATTTCAGGCAGATCCTGGCATACGCCAAGTCTAAAAAGTTCTCCCTCATTCTCAATACGTCCGCCGACACCATCAGTCCCGAGGCCATGAAAACGATCATTGCCACGGTCGACGTGGCCCATGTCTCCCTGCAAGGGTATGATGAAAAAACCAACGCTTCTTATACCCGTTCCAAGGCCGCATTCCTTGATAAGATCAAAAATATCTTCCTGCTGAAAGCTTATATGCAGACCCTTTGGATCGCCACCGTCATCACCCCTGCCAAGCCTGTCGAATTATTTTTGCCGATGATCAAAAAGATCAACCCTGCCGCCTGGCTCCTGCAGCGTCCGATCAGCGAGACCCCTGAAGCTTTAAAAAAGATGGATATCGCGTATTTTCGGGCCCTTGCCCTGAGGATCCTGAAAATCCGCCGGCAAAAGATCAATGCCTTTATTTCGAACCCCATCCCCCTTTGCGTCGCAGGGAACCTGCAAACCGGCAAGGAAGTCTTTTTAGGCGCCCAACTGGATGAAGGTCATCTGCGTATCGTACACAGCGCCAAAGGGTACTTTAAACCTAATTACTTTTTAGAGACCAACCTAGGCCATAGCATCCAGGAGGCCTGGCAGCATCCTTTTTTAAACGACCTTAACCGCACCGATTATCTGCCGCCGATATGCCAGCGCTGCCCGGTCCTTGAGATCTGCCGCGGGGGCAGCCGTTCCATGGCCCTGCGCGCTCATGGGACAGCATTGGCCGCTGACCCTTTATTTAATCCGACGGCGGCAGCCCAAGCCCTTTCAAAGCCTTATCCAAAACCTTCGCGCCCGTAAACCATCCTTGAGGAAGATCTCCGGTGAACTGAAGGCCCCGGGAAGTCTTTTGGATCGCCGCAGCCAAATGGTCCGCCGTTAAACCATCGATCGACAAAATCCTGCTTCCCATCAATTCTTTTAACATAAGGGCCCTGGCCTGCTGTTCATACACCCTTTGAGCGCCATAACCTTCAAAAGGAATAAGTACGGCCTTTTTACGATGCTTAAGCAGCATCACCGATGTATGGTAGGATGCCACTGAAACGCACACGTCACTCGTTTTGATAAGGCCCTCATAATCCCCCACGGACCTTAACAGCACTAAATTCTTGATCTTTTTCTTACCCACCAACGTGTTGAAAAGATCCCATTCCTCCGCCGTGGTGGACGGTCCTGCCGCCACGGTCACATCATACTCCTTGCCCAGAATATCACTGGCGCGGATGGCCTGGGCAATGACCTTGGGATAATAAGCCCCTCCTCCCCGCAGCACCGCCACGCGGCAGGCCCCCCGGGGGACCGGCGGCCTGGACAGGCCGGGATCCTGATCGTCGAGTACCACTTTCTGTTGAGGCAAAAGATAGCCTGCAAATTTGATCTTGGAAGCGTGCCGTTGAAAGAAATCCAGATATCCCTGCCTCTGTGCAGGTGGATAAAAACCAGCCATCAATTCTTTTTCCGCCGTGGGCGCAAAGATCATGAGCTGTTGGAATAATTTTAATATTTTATCCCTCCAGCCCTGATCTTTTCCTGTCAATAGGGGATATCCGGCAATGCTCCATAAGACCGTCCCCTGCAGGGACATCCTTGTCAAGGGGACAAGTAACTCATGACGACACTCATCACGGCCTAACGGGAAAAACTCGGTCATAAAAAGATCCGGCCTCTCAAAGCCTACGATCCCCTCGCATTCCCGGCTGCGCCGGCCGGCATCATCTCCTGATAAGGCCGCCGGCTTTCTGAAATGGCGACGGTCTGTCAGGGACCCAGGCAAAATATAGACCTCCCCCATTTGTTTTATTCTGGCCTTAGGCTGCCGGACACCAGCCTGGATAAAAAAAAAGCTCCCTTTAGGGAACCTTTTTTTGATGACCTCTGCAACGGCCATGACGCGCGAGGTGTGGCCAAAACATTCGTAATGGGTAAAATAAAATCCTACCTTAAGGCGAGAAAAAATATTATCCCTGTCCATAGGCGGGAGGGATGGGAGTCGTAGCGGTAGGAGTACTGCAGGCATTGCGCATTTCGGTATTGACGATACTTGAGCAGCCGTCCGACCCCTGCTTGACCCCAAACCACGTACTGAAGTCTTTTTCTTCCTGCTCGCGCGTGCGCTCTTTCGCAAGAATGCGGCATCCTGACATCGCTCTGTACCATTTGTCATTCCATTGGGGGCCGTAAGGACCGACATAGCTTTTGATCGATTCTTCACAATCCCGGGCCGAACCCTTTAAGGCTGATATGTAAGCTTGAAATTCCATGACATCCCCTTCTTTGCTATGGGAAGAATATTTAAGGAGGGCCTGTCTGGTTTTCGGGCCTGGGGATTTGATCACGGCACAAATCGCGTCAGCGATCCCTTCTTGCTGTGATAAAGGTTGGCCGGCCAACAACTTCTTAATGCAAGCGGTCGGACCTTTGGTTTTATTTGTACCGTTACAACCATCGGCAATGCATAAAAGGTTCTTGATCGCATTGGCATGCGCCAGGCAATCGTCATCTCCTTTGCATGCCGAGCTGTCTCCTGCGGCCGCTTCATAAGGCCTTAGGAACATGTGGTGGAGCCGGTCTTCCGGGGCAACCCCTCCCCCTCCTGAGGAGCTGTCCTGAAGCAAGGTCTGTTGTTGGGCCAGGCTGACGCCCCAAGTCGACAAAACAAACATCAATGCCAAATTAATATGAAGTATGCGTCGTAACATTGGTGTGATGGACACATTTGTCCGCCCCTGTACCGATTACATTGGCATGTGTCGTTTGATTTACTCCTCCGCAATCCCCTGAAGAAATATCCGATAAAGCCCCTACCACGCCCAAAGCGGCGACTGTCGATAGCCCTACTTTTAAAATAGTCTCCTTACTGACAAAACCGTCTTCATCCTTCATTAAAGCGCCGAGAGATTTGGTCAAAGGAACGGCCTTTTTGATGGCTTTGGGCTTGATTTTCTTTTTCATTGGGAACTCCTTATCATATTATACCATACTCTGCCATGAGTTCGATGTCTAAGGCGCCTGGACCCAGCGCTGAATCACTTGTGCGTATTTCTGATCCCCCAACAAATACGAAAAGACCGTGCTGAACTGATGTTTCAAAACCTGCTGGGCCCGCGATGATCCCTTAGGGATGACATTGCCCTCCATCGCGTATTCCACCACAGGATCAAGCCCCATCCATGGACTGAAAACAGAACGGTAGTTCCATAGATCGGAACAACCTGCATTTAAAAGATAGAGCAAATTTTCGTTATTCAATATTTTATCATAAGTTTCATCCATGATGTTGCCCAAACGGAACAAATTATCTCCCAGCATCCTTGCTTCATCCGTAGGGAAACAACCCCCGTCTGTCCCATAGGCCATCACCGAGCGGCCGTCTCCGCTGGGATTCATCATGTTCACGTACCAGGGATCTTTTTTAAGCAGGACCTTGGTGCCAATGGTACGGGCTATCCGCTCGCTCATATGGGTGCCGGAAGTGTTCAATTTCATCAGGTAGGCCATGGCTTTATCATAAAACGCATTAAACTCCTCGGCGGTGTATCCGATGTCCCCCCAATGTCCGCAGGCATATCCGATCTTGTTGACCGGCCTTAAAGCGATCTCTCCCTGGCCCAGACGCAGGAATTCATCGATGATCTTCTCAGGATAGGCCAATGAATGTTTGGTAATGGTCGGCAGCATATGGACCTTGCGTCCGAATTGTTGGGTATAGCGTTTGACTTTTTCCACCACCTGCGCATGTGTGCCGCGGCCGGCCACATCCAGCCTGCATTTATCGTGGATCTCTGCCGGTCCGTCCAAAGAAGTACACAGCG
Source organism: uncultured Planctomycetales bacterium (assembly GCA_964520185.1). Lineage (GTDB taxonomy): Bacteria > Omnitrophota > Gorgyraeia > Zapsychrales > Fredricksoniimonadaceae > JABDGZ01. The sequence continues at coordinate 5,094 of CAZFON010000070.1, forward strand.
CCACGTCATGGTCGGCCAAAAAACGCATTTTATCGTCATCCAAGAGTGACATGTTGGTGATCAAAACTATGCTGAGATTCTTTCCCAGGGTGTTGAATTTGCGCGCGTGTTCAGTCATGAACCGCACCACCTGCCAGTTCAAGAGCGGCTCTCCCCCCTGAAACTCCAACGTCACATTATTGTTACGCACGTCAAAAAGGTATTGCAAGACACGGGTAGCCGTCTCCATGGACATGTCATCGCTGGAAGCCCCTCCTTCGGCATGGCAATAATGACAACGCAGGTTGCAGCGCTTGGTCACCACCGCGATATGGAGGCTTGTATCCGTAAATAAATTTTCATTCAGCTTCCTGTAATCACTGATCACATGCTGGATATTCTGCTCATCAACGATCAAGCCCCGTTCCATCAGGCGGTTGAATAACTCCCCGCCCTGCAAGACACGCAGGCTGTTGAGCGTGCGGAACTCATCTTCACTCAAAGCGTCCCAGCAACCCATCATGTTACTGACTAAATATTTATCATTGATCTTTGCGCTGTTATAAGGAAGGAGGGCTGGTTGAAGGGTCTGTGCCATATAATAATATCTGTTACTTCGATGACTTAGGCGTTGTTTTTGTTTTTGGGTTGGCCTGTTTTTCTTCCGCCTCGAGCTCCTTGATCAAATTTTCAATCTCTTTTTCTTCCGCCTCTTTAACGATGGAGGGCGAAGCTGAAAAAAGGGCCCGCTGCAATAAAAGTTTGATGTTTTCGGCATTGACCTTCAAGCTGCTGAAATAATGCGCATAATTAAGCAATTCATCGCAAAATTCCAACGCCAGCTTCTGCAGGTCTTGGGGGCCTTTCTTGGGTTTAAGCCAGACAGCCACCAGGCCTTTCTTTTCTTCTTCAAGCCTGATATGGGCCCTGTCCATAAAAGCGTAACCGGAGGAATGGACGGCCTGAAGCGGATAAACCTTCAAATCAACCGGGACCATGACCCAGTCGTCAGCAATCTCAAATTTCGGTTTCATAGAAGCCTCAATATTAGGTTGATAAAATTTGGGCAGCGGTTAAATTATTACACATTTGCAGGACTTTGACAATTATTTTTGCTTGCTGGTCATCAATTCCAAATAGGATTTGCGCTTATCGAGCTCGATCATTTGAGCGCGCAAGTCATTCAGATCGCCCTTAAGTTGAGCATGCTGCCGGTTCAAGTCATCCATGCTTATCTGTAGCTTTTCAACCTCGCTCTGCTTAGGTGCCGCCAACCTTAAGGCCTTGGCTTTCCGGCCCATTTCTTTCGTCAAATCCTTGAAACTCGAGTAATTCTGCTCCAGGGTCTTTAACTCCGCCTCCAACTGCGCCAACTGGGCTTCATTCCATCGATCAGCGCCGGTGGCCCTGGGAACGGCGGCCCTGGATGCCTGTGCGTTTTTCCGGACCTCCCCAATGGACCTATACAGCTCTTCCTGCCTTTGCTGGCTGTCGTAAATCATTGTCATCAATTTCAACTTATCTTTTTGTGAAAAGATCGCCGTCTTGGACCGTTGTTGGATGGATTGGATGTCGTCCGAGGTCGATTGGATATGCTTGTCAAGGTCTGCATTTTCTTCCTGCAGGCGCTTGATCTGTTCACTCCGTCGGCCGTTGGGAGCCTGCAAGGGATGTACGGCCTTGTTTAACTCTTCTGTACGGTCTTTCAAATGCGCCAGTTGCGCCTGTAATTGCGCCACCTGGGCTTTGACCTGCTCATTTCTGGTCATCCATTGTTCATTATCAAAACTTAATTTTTCTATGCTCTCTTTTAAGTTGGCCAGCACCGCCTGCAAGGAAGAGGCGGCCGTGGCCACATGGTCTTCCTGGGCATGCCCAGCAACCGCGGCAAACACCGCGCCTAAAAAGGCCGAAAAGAGCAAACATTGATATTTTTTCATTTTAGTGTATGGCTGTTGCCATGTTCAGGATCGGCAGGAACAAAGCCACGACGATGAACCCCACCACGATGCCCAAAAAGGCGATGATCAGCGGCTCAATCAATCTGGTCAGGCTCTCCACCGCCACATCCACTTGCTCGTCGTAAAATTCCGCCACCTTGGAGAGCATCTTCTCCAGTTGCCCGGATTTCTCACCGATGGCGATCATGCGAGTGACCATCAAGGGGAAGATGGTGCTTTTGGACAATGGCTCGGCTATCGTATTGCCCTCCTTGACGCTGACCTTGATCTCATCAACCAAAAGCTCGATGACCCTGTTGCCGCAGGTCCTGCCCACGATATCCAGGGACTCCAAAATAGGCACTCCGCTTTGGTTGAGCGTGGCCAGGGTCCGGCAAAAACGGCTGACCGAGACCTTGCAGATCAGGTCCCCGAATACCGGCAACTTCAAGAGTATGGTGTCCACCCTGATGCGGCCGCCAGGCGTCTGCCAGTATTTGTTAAAAAGAAATATCATGACGCCAATGCCGCCGATCATATACAGGATGTCGTGCTGAAGGAAACTGCTGAAATCGATCAATGACTGGGTCAGGGCAGGTAATTTTTGGTCCAAGGACGCATAGATCTGGGCAAAGGTGGGCACCACTTTGACAAGCAAGCCGGTGGTGATCAAGAAGGCTATGCTCACCACGACCGCCGGATAGATCATGGCGCCCTGCACATTTTGGCGCAGACGATCGCTTTTTTCCAGGTAATTTGCCACACGCTCTAAGATGGCGGTCAAAACGCCCCCGCTTTCCCCGACCTTGATCATATTTACGTATAATTGGTCAAAGATCTTGGAGTGCTTTCCAAAGGCCGTGGACAAGCTGCTTCCTATTTGGATGTCATCGTGGATATTGCTCAGGGCGGCCTTGAAAGTAGGGTTGACGGTCTGATCGCTTAAGGCCTCGATGGACTGCAAAATAGGGATACCCGCATCCACCATGGTGGCAAACTGACGGGTAAAAACAACCACGTCTTCGGGCTTGACCTTCTTGCCCTTTGGCTTAGCGGCGGCTTTTTGGAAGGCTGATTCCTTTTCCTGCGACACGTTGAGGATGATCAGGTTGCGCTTACGCAACTCGGCTATGACAACGGATTCGTTTTCCGCAGATATCCTGCCGCCAACGCTCTTGCCTTCCTGGTCGCGGGCTGTATATTTAAAAGTAGGCATAA
>CAZFON010000071.1:0-8040 GCA_964520185.1 uncultured Planctomycetales bacterium
ATCATCCGCTGGCAAAACTATCATTCTATTAATTTTTGAAAAGCATGATTATTTGAGAAATTTTGTAACGGATATAAGTGAAGAACACTCTCCGGCTTTAATTGAGGCAATTAAAATTTTGTGTGATGAAACAAAATCACTATTAGCACTAGACGAGCAGAGCTTATATAAGAAAGAATGGTCGTTTGATGTATTGAGAGGAATTTTATCATCAAATCCTCAACTGGCGAGAACGGTGAAACCTGTAATACCAATATTAATGGATTTAATTGTAGAAAGCGCCACAACGCATAGAGATCGATATATTCAGATATTTTTAAATACGATTAGACAAATTGGTACGGAAGAGGTTCCCGCAATATTTTTAGCGTTAACGCTGAGTAGATTTTATGGTTATGGAGAAGACGAGAAGCAGAATGCGATTAAGGTGCTTGGAACTATAACTAAGGAGCAAGCAGTGGCTGTGCTTACTGATCGTGCAAAAAATGATGCCGACAGTCGTATCCGTCGAGCAGCTATTTCCGCACTCGAAGAGATTGCTCCACAAGAATCTAAAGATCTTTTTATCGAGAGATCCAAAAATGATTCTGACACGCGTGTTCGAGGGTATGCGGCATATGCGTTGAAATATATTAACACACCCGAAGTAGTAGAAGCATTAATGGATAGAGCAAGAAATGATGAGGATGCATATGTGCGTCGAATGGGAATTGTTGCATTGGGTTATCAAAAGAATCAACAAGCGATAGCCTTTTTTATTGCTCGTCTTAAGAATGATGCTGATCCTTGGGTGAGAAAAGAAATTGTTGAATTGTTAGGTAAAATTGATGATCCGCAGTCTGTGGATGCGATAAGTTACAATGTTGAACATGAACAATCCCCCGCTGTTTGGATAGAAGCGGTGAAAGTATTGAGATCCAAAGGGCGTATTTCAGGAAGGATTTCTTTAGATGTTTTTGTTAAAAAATTAAGCGATGAAGATCATAAAGTCAGAACATTAGCAGTTGAAGTGTTGGCAACTTTTAATAGTCCTGAAGCGGTGTCCGCTTTGGTTGATAAAGTTGTGAACGATACAAATGTTAACGTACGCGTAACAGCTATTAATTCATTGGTGAATCATAAAGAAAGTCAAGCCGCTGTAGATGCAATAATTGATAGGGCCAAAAATGACATAGAAGAGACGGTACGCCAAGCAGGAGTTAGCGCATTGGGCCAAATAAATACGCCTTCGTCGTTTGAAGCGCTCAATGATCGTTTAGAAAATGACTCTGAAAGCCGTGTTCGACAATATGCGGTTTGGTCGTTGCAACATATTGGAACAAACGAAGCGGTTGAAGCAATTGCAAAACGTGTGAAAGTTGACTCCGATGGCTCAGTGCGAAAATTTGGTGTAGACGCTTTAGAAAGGACAGGGACGACGCAAGCGGTGATTTTGTTGGCAAATTTAACCCGAGACGGTTTTGATGTTGAAACTCGCCAATCATGTATAAAAAGTTTAGGAGTAATTGGCAATAAAGAAGCGGTTCAATCACTGGAACGGTTGGCGCGCGATTCTAATGAGGAAAAAGCGTTGAGAATAGAAGCCATTTCATCTCTCGGGAAAGCGTCAAGTACATTATCAACAAATGCATTAATAGGATTAGTAAGAACCGATTCTGATCCTGAGTTTAGGAAGGAATGTTTATTAGCTTTGTCTCAAAAATCGATTGATTCGTTCACTAATAATGCTGATTTGGGCACAGGATATTCATCCATAGTTGAGCTTTTTAATACCCTTGTTGCCGCCTCTCCAAATGTGGCTAGAGCATTTCAACACAGTTTGTTAATGAACGTCATTGCCGACAATCAGTTGACTGAGGACTTAACAAAAGATTTAGTAGCATGGCAGAAACATGAAAACAATCTAAGCGCCCTCTTGTCTTTTATATCTTTAAGCGGTGGTTCTTGGACTTCTTTGGGCATAAGTTCAGAGAAAATTGCTTTTTTGGTGCAGGAAATCATTAAAAGTGGCGTGACTAATTATGTCAATATGATTGAGAGCTGGTTAGAGTCAAATATTAACAATGAAGCGTATCAGCCTTTTCGTGATTTTATGGTAAATAATGATGTTGACCTCAACCTTAGAATGAAGGTCGCGGATGATTTCTTGGAATTAATGGCTGTTGATACGTTGTTAGCGAAACAAAAAGAAGAATCAACCTTTAGTCAGGATTTAGTTAAAACTTTGACAGCTACGCGTGATGGGTTAAACCAAATGATTGAAAAGATTAATGCCGGAACGACCTCTTCAGCAAGAAGAAAGGCGCAGGAAAAATCAGCCACATTGCTGGAGAGCATGAGAAATGGTTTCTTGCGTTATGTCCTAGGACGTGAGTTATCATCTAAAGAGACGGCATTGTTAAAAAATCCTGAAGCGAGTAGACAAGTATTGGTTATTCTTTCGGTTCTATCCAAGTTGTCCTTTAATGAAAATATTTTGATGCGTCAGGTAGCTAAGGATTTCTTTAATGTGCTTTTCTTGGAATATGATGAAGCAGATAAAGAGGGATTTGCCAAAGCCAAAGCTAAGCTTAACGCTTTTATTATGGAGTTTGATCAAAATAATTTAACTAAATCCAACGCTAATAGACAACAGTTTGAAAAGTCCAATAAGGAAACAGTGGAAGAATTGGTTGCGGCTGGTTACTCAAGAGACTTATGGGAAAAAGGTGTGGAATTTACAACTAATGTATCTGCCGGTATTACAGAGGAGAAAAAACGTGAATCAATAAGGCAGGCATCATTTGAAATGGTGGAAATTGCGTTAGCCTTAGGAGTAAAAACAATAAATGGCCAAGAGGTCACCATTGAAATGGCTAGCGAAATTAACAATTATGAAAAGGCTAAAACATTTTTAGGAGGATTGAGATCTTCAGTTTCTAATATTTCTCAAGAACGCGAAGACCGGTTGGAGGATATTTTACATTTCATTGAGCGGAAGGAATCAGAAGTTGTAATTAAAGTTCAGGATGAATCCAAATTTAGAGTTGTTGTGAAAAAAGATTTCTTGAGGGAAGCAACGGCTGGCTTGGGTGTGCCAGGCTGTTTTAATCCTAATGGTCTTCACAAAGAAATGCCGTTAATGCATGCCATGGAGATTAATGCGGGTTTCATTCAGATATACAATGATTCTGGAAGGCAAGTGGCCAATGCTGTCATCGTTTATGGGAAAGAAGGTGCGTATGTATATACCGGGTATAACTCGTCTAGTTATGATATGAACTATGTTTTTGGGCGGGCATTGGCAGAGTTAAGTCGATATGTTCCGAGGTTGGTTCTTCAGCCGGGATCGTCTGGATATGAATATTTAAATTCATTTGGAGAAAAAATAAATGAACAGGTCAAAGTGACGAAAACTTCGACAATTTTTAAAGATCAATATTTTGACTCGGGTAATGTGGATGAGAATGGAAATCTAACCATTACGATAGATAATCCGTTAATTGTAACTTCGGATAGCATTAAGGCGAAGGGTGGATTCCCAGAATTAGAATTTAAGCAAAAAGAGGAGGCAGTTCAGGAGACAAAACAAGAAGTTAAAAAGCCGGATATTGATTTTCAGAAATTGGCTACGATGTTTATAGAGCGAGGATCTAAAAAGTATCTTTTTATTGTGAATCTGTTGAAGAAAAAGGTTTCCGAGGAAGGTAGGCTTGCTATTGATGATGGATTTTATATGTGGGTAAATACTAAGGTTAAGGAGAAATTTAAGAGCGAGGTCAATATTATCGAAACAGATGAGATAACTGATTTAATGGTTGATTTCCTTGAGCAGCAAAACTGGCCCATGGAAATAATGACGGCGAGAGGTGATGCCGCTATGGTAGGGCAAAACCATAGGCGCGTTCAGAGTTCTTTCTTAACAAATGGGGTCGGGGTTAAGAATCCAGGTGGTATCGATTTGACTCCTGCTAATATGAATTTCCAGACACGAAATGTTGGCGGGGAGATCAAATTTCATCTTGATCCTGCAATAATCCAACAGCTTCAGAATGCCCTAGGTTTTGTGCCGGTGATTATTAATATCCAACCGATGACGGATCTTAGGCAATTCTTAGGGTTGAATGTTCAGGAGGGTTCCCCAGTAGCCAGCTAAAATTGATATTCCTGATGTTTCTGACTTTTATTTAGGTGTGTTACGAGGCAGTTGAGGCCATGAAACAGGTTCTAACGCTGTCCCGCCAGCGACCACAGTATTTGTAAATCATTGCAAAACAATTACTTACGACAAATCCTTGATGTCGACAACTATCGGGGATTTTTTATGTCCCAGGTACGTAAAGAGATGCGTCGTCGGATAATGGCGATTTTCCGTCGGAAAGTATTAAGATTAACTAAATCGAAAAAGATAGGATTTTACAAGATTTGACAGGAGGGTAACGGTACTTAAAGAAAAAATAATTTGAATTAGAGCCCCGCGCAAAACTCCAGTTTTTATTAGAATTTAGAGAGAAAAAATTCTTAAATAAGTTACGAGAAGCCTCCGTAAGATATCACGGAGGCTTTTTTGTGAATAAATTCCTGACTTGACGTAGAGCTTAAAACATGGTAAGTTTTGTATGAATAGTATTACTATTCATACTTATGTGGCAACGGATCATTATAGGAGAAAATAACATGAAAGGATTTCCAAAATTCTTTGGCAAGGTACCGGTAGGGACAAAAGGTCAGATTGTTATTCCAGCAGAAGCAAGACAGGCTATGAAAATTAAACCTGGGGACAGTGTTATTGTTATGTCAGGGCCACCGCAACAAGAAAGGATGGTCACTCTTATTCCAGAAGAAGAATTTAGTAAATTTCTTGCGCATTTTGAAGAACATATCAGCAAGATGAAAAAAGAGTTGACCCAATAAAAGGGTTTAATTCGGTGAAGGCTATGTATCGTTGGAAATTCTATCTTATTCTTTTGGCGGTTTTGGCTATTCCTTATAGTGTGGCAAATGCCGAAGAAGTTCTTACCTGGCAAGATTGTATTAAAGAAGCAGCCTTAAACCATCCTGATTTAATAGCTGCTCAAGATATAGTTAAAGAATCCGAAGCCAGTAAGAGAATCACCGCCAGCACACTTCTTCCTCAAATTACCAGTGATGTAAGTGCTTCCCGATCAAAAGCTGTAGTTCAAACAACAAATTCATTTTCCTATGAGGTCACGGGTTCCCAATTGATTTTCGATGGTTTTAAAACAGTCAACAATGTTAAAGCAGCCCAGGAGACGGTAAAAGCCTCTCAACAGAGTTATAGGTATACTTCTTCCCAGGTCAGGTTAAGACTCAGAACGGCTTTTGTTAATTTACTGTACGCTCAGCAATTAGTCCTTGTGACAGAGGATATTGTCAAAATAAGAAAAGATAATCTAGGTTTAATCAAGCTACGATATCAATCAGGCCATGAGCATGAGGGGGCATTGTTGACAGCAGAGGCCAATTTAGCTCAAGCTGAATTTCAGGAAGCCCAAGCTCAAAGGGATGTTGGTCTGGTCCAAAAGCAATTGACCAAAGAAATGGGACGCACAGAATTTGTTCCCATGACAGTTAAAGGTGATTTTGTAGTTATTAATACTGAAGAAAAGATGCCTGATTTTGAGGCGTTGGCCAAAGATAATCCATCTTTATTGCAGCTCGTTGCCAAAAAAAACGCCGCTGCCTTCTCCCTTAAATCCACCTATGGAAATTTATTTCCTTCTTTAAGTGTTTCAGGTGGGGCTGGCAAAACGGGGGACCATTGGGCCCCTTCCAATAATGAATGGGATGCTGGCTTGACGGTGTCATTTCCCTTATTTGAAGGAGGTGAACGATTGGCCCAAGTAGATCAAGCCAAGGCTACATTGAATCAACTCGGTGAGAATGAGCGTAGTGAAAAAGATAGTGTTGTTGTGACACTGCAACAAGAATGGGTATCCCTGCAAGATGCCATTGGAACGGTGGATGTGCAAAAGAAACAATTGGCCGCAGCCCAAGAGCGTTCCGAAATAGCCAATGTCGAATTCTCAACAGGATTTATGAACTATGATAACTGGACCATTATCGAGGACAATCTGGTACAGGCTAAGACGGGTTATCTAAGTGCACAAGTTAATACACTGCTGACCGAGGCCAATTGGATTGCAGCCAAAGGGGAGAAATTAGAATATGTTCAATAACAAATTGAGAATAGTGCTGATAGTTTTAAGTCTATTGGTGATTTCAATATTCGTGATGTTTAAAATGAAGTCAGCCCAAGGACCTGAAATCATTCAAGTGATTTCTCCCCACATAGGGACAATCCAAACATTTATCTCCACCACAGGAACAGTTCTTCCTCAAAACAGGCTTGAAGTCAAGCCTCAAGTTAATGGACGCATTGAAAACATTTTAGTTAAGGAAGGACAGAAGGTAAAAGTTGGGCAAATTTTAGGTTGGATGAGTTCTACTGAAAGAGCGGCCCTTTTAGATGCAGCTCAGGGACAGGGTTCAGAGGTTTTGGATCATTGGAAGCAAATTTATAAGCCAATACCGATTCTTTCTCCTATCGATGGAGAAGTTATTGTTGCGACCATACAGCCAGGGCAGACCGTGACCACCACTGACGATGTGGTTGTTTTATCCGATCACTTAATTGTCCGGGCACAGGTTGATGAAACGGATATCGGCAAGATCCAACTTGGTCAAAAAGCATTTATTAGTCTGGATGCCTATCCTGATCAGAGAATAGAGGCGACGGTCGAACATATTTATTATGAATCTTCGACCGTCAATAATGTGACGATCTACAATGTCGATTTGCTTCCCAAGGTCGTGCCGACGTTTTTCCGTTCAGGTATGAATGTCTCGATTGATTTTGAGACGGCTGACAAAGAGAATGTGCTTCTGTTGCAGGCAGATGCGATCCAGAAAGGCTATGATGGAAACTATGTCTTACTCGAGGGAGATGACATCAAGCATCCCATGAAACGCACAGTCAAATTAGGAATAACTGATGACAAGGACTATGAAATCCTTGATGGCTTGACAGTAACGGACAAGGTCTTGCTCATAACAAAGAAGTTTATTCCTCCAAGCAGTAGTAAAAGCAGTAATCCATTTATGCCAAATTTCTCTAAAAAGAACAAACAGAGCGGGCCGCCGCCGTCGTAACTATGATCGAGGCAAAGGACTTATATAAAGTTTATCAAATGGGGGATACAAAGGTCGAGGCCCTGCGTGGCGTGTCTTTGAAGATCGCTCAAGGCGAGTTTGTGGCGATTATGGGGGCATCTGGTTCGGGCAAGTCCACCCTCATGCACGTTTTAGGCTTGCTAGATAGGCCGGATTCCGGTGAATATTTCCTCAGCGGGGAAGACATAACAAAATTTTCAGATAAACAATTGGCTTTTGTCCGTAATCAGCTGATGGGGTTTGTTTTTCAGCAGTTTCATTTGCTGCCAAGAATGACCGCACTGGAAAATGCCCAGCTTCCCTTGATTTATGCCGGGAAGCGGCATTGGAAGGAAAAAGCAAAGAATGAAATAGAGGCTGTTGGCTTAGGTTCGAGGATGTTTCATAGGCCCAATGAAATGTCAGGCGGTCAGCAGCAGCGGGTGGCCATTGCAAGGAGCCTGGTGAATGATCCTCATATTATATTCGCCGATGAACCCACGGGTAATCTGGATTCCAAATCAAAGGAAGAAATTATTACTATTCTCAAGGGCCTCAATCAAAAAGGCAAAACGATTGTCATGGTCACGCATGAGCCTGACATTGCTGCTCATGCCAAACGGATCATTCAGATGAAGGATGGGCAGATCATTTCAGATAGAGTTATTTCTCAAAATAAGGACATTTTAAATAATCAAGCAGAGTCCATTAAAGATGTCTTATCTAATTCCAGAAATAAAGTTTCCAGCGGGATGAATTTTCTGGATTATATGCGTCAGTCGATTTCTGCCATGATGGCCCATAAAATGCGTACATTTTTGTCCATTTTAGGAATCATGATCGGTGTGGCTGCGGTCATTGCCATGCTGGCCATTGGTCAAGGGGCCA
>CAZFON010000072.1:0-8013 GCA_964520185.1 uncultured Planctomycetales bacterium
TGCACAAAATCCTGGCAGGATTGGCCATGATGATCTCCTGGCGTATCTCTTCGCCTAGATCGATATATTCTAAGGCAGGCTCAAGTTCAAAATCAAACTTATAGAACAGCTCATGCATGCAAGACAATTCTTCCAGGCACCGTGAGCACAAAAAGCCAAACTCGCCCTTGATGCGTGTATCTGCAACTATAAAATTATCCACCTTCTCTAAATGCGCCTTAATGTTCAACACCGACCTGATATCCACTTCCTCAGAGGTCAAACCAATGCCCTCCTTAGGGATCTTTTGATCTATGTCCAGGCCTTGGGAAGGTATGTCCCTGACAGCTATTTTAATCATGCTTCAAGTGCTCTTTTAACTTGCGCTCGACAGCCCTGGGAACAAAGGAAGATATATCGGCATTCAAGCCGGCGATTTCTTTCAAGAGGCTCGAGGAAACAAATGACACATGTTCCGATGGCATTAAAAAGACCGTTTCAATATCTTCCGCCAAGCGGCGGTTCGTCAACGCAATTTGGAACTCATAATCAAAATCAGAGGTCATGCGTAAGCCGCGGATCAGCACATTGATCTTTTTACGGCGCGCATAGTCAATGACCAGGGTATTGAAAGTTTCCACTGACACATTTTTAATACCCCTGGTGACATCTTTAAGGAGCTCTACCCGTTCCTCAATGGTAAAAAGGGCCTTTTTGCCCGTATTATTGGCCACGGCGACAACCACATGGTCAAAAATACGCGAGGCCCTGCGGATGACATCCAAATGGCCGTTGGTAACCGGATCAAAACTGCCTGGGTAGATGGCCCCTCTTTTTTTCAGCATTATGCAACCTTTTGTAACACAGTCAGATACGATAAGCCATAACGCCTTTGAAGGACAACCTTAAAACTCTCAGGAATATCAAGTTTTTCGGATTTTTCCGTCTGTATCATGACCAAACTTTGAGCGTGTAATATATCATGCAAGGTCAGCAGTTTCAAGGCTTTTTTGGCAAGCTTCTGGCCATAGGGAGGGTCTAAAAAGACAATGTCAAACCGCCTTTTCTCCTCGGAAAAATGCTTGACGGTAGCAAATGCATCCGCATGGACCAAAGAAAACGAGCCGCCCAAGTCAATGCCTAAGAGTTCACCATTTTCCTGGATCGTCTTTGCACACAAATCATTGTGCTCTATCATAACCACCTCTTTGGCCCCCCTGGAAATGGCCTCAAGGGCCACAGCGCCGCTGCCTGCAAAGGGCTCCAAAAGGCTTAAATCCCTTAAATCATGGCCAATGATGTCAAAAATGGCCTGGCGCAGTACGCCCTGTGTGGGCCTGATGCCGGCCGGCATATAAAAATTCCTGCCCTTATATTTACCACCTGATATTTTCATTGTTTGTCAGCCACGCTTACCCAATTTAATGTAATTGGTAAACTATACCAGTTTAATTGGTCCGGTTCAACCCATCCTATGACATATAGCGAAGGCCTGTTTGAGATCGAAACATCCGAACAAAAGCGTTGAGTAATTCTCAAAGCACCGGAATTGTCTTTTAAGACGTTAGTATCTGTTAATTTCATGAATGTAAAATCCCTCTTCAATTGGACCGGGGGCACTTTTTGGTCCTTTAAAATAGAATAGTTCAGCGAAAGACAACGATTAGAAGGCAAAAAGAAAAGAGTAGAAGGAAAAACTGAACAATCCTGGTTTTTCTTCCAACCTTCAAATTGATGATATAACCTGGAAAAATAATAATGAGAACCACAATAAAATGTTTGGGGAAGATCATATCTATACAATATGTCCCGGTTAAACCGATGGATTATTTGCTGGACCCCTTTTTTATCAGTGGCCAAATCATATTGATGAGGGTCATGATTAAAGAATAATTTATTATTTAAACAAAAAAATATTCCTGCGAATATAAAAAGCAGAGACAAATATTTCTTGTTACTATAAGAAGTTATAAAAGCATAGCCCATCATTATTAAGGCAATCAGTACCGCACTATAAGAAACCGTGAAATCAGCCCAATAAGTGGTACAAAGAAAAGGGAATCGCAGGTAAAAAATAAATAAAAGCAGGAAAGAAATAGTGCCAAAGGATAATAAAAGAATGACATTTTTAAGACTTTCCCTCAATAAACGTGAAAACATAATTGAAAAAAGAGAGAGAAATCCAATGCCTATCACCATTAAATGCGATACATTAAAATGAAATATAGTAGGCCCCCTATATCGAACAGTTGGGGTGGCCCATAAATTATTAAAGAAAAGGGCACCCATCAGTTCTTTAAAAGCGCCCCCAAAATGTTCATGTTGGAATGGAAATCCAAACCGGTAACAATAGACACTCAGAAATTTACTATATTGTCCGGAATATCCAAACTCCAGAATCGAACCAAAGCAATAATAATTGAGGCCCAATTGAAGGGCTATCCCTAAACAAAAACCAAGAATTCCTGATATCATCAGGCGGATGCCGCACCTGTTTTGATAAGCCCGCGCAGCCACTAATCCAAAAGTGACAACTCCGAAGGCTAATAAAGTAGGGCGTATCAACCACGCCAACCCAGATGCCAAACAAAGGCCAAAGAAAAGTTGAGAAGTAGGCCTGAGGACATAAATAAGCAGTAATGACAGCAATATATAGCCATAGATACAACCGTAAAGAATGGTCTGTCCATAAACGTCTAACTCCGGATGGCTCATGGTCGGATTAAATAAAATCCACGCGACAAGATAGAAACGCATTAGAGTCCCCATCAAACTGTGCGCTGTTATTTCTAAAGTCTTTAACGCTAATTTCAAAGCTATATTAATAACCGCAATCATTAAGATAAGATAAAACAAAAGGATCAATCTGTCCGGGAAAGGATAAAAACCGCATTTCTGAGCGATCCATTCAAAGGGAAGTTCTAATAAAGGGACCCCGAAGCCCCAAGCTTGTTGTATTCCATGGATCCCCCAAATAAAATCATGTGGCAGCCCGAAGGGTTGCGGGCTCAAGGACAGCCTGCCTTGCAATAAGGCATTTACCTGCAGAAGGTGAGCTATTGATGTTGAATAGAGCTTAGAGGGATCATATAGAATGAGCGTGTGAAAGGCATAAAATCCAATTAGAAAAACAAAAAAAATCACTTCTAAAAATAGATATTTCATTTTAGTCATGCTTTTAAAGAAGACCGTAAAGAATTAACCTGCTAATATCAGATCCAGATATTGGGGATATCGTTTCTTAATCGTTTCTTTGATCAAACGATGCTCTGCCGTGCCTAATTGAGGATCGTTTTGGGTCAATACGATGGCATCTTCCCGGGCCTTTTCCAAGACTTCGATCTGCGTGATCGGATTGGACATCTTGAGCTCATTAAGGCCATGCTGATGCCTCCCAAAATAATGCCCAGGCCCGCGGATCTTTAAATCCTGCTCTGCTATCTTAAACCCGTCCGTCGTTTGCACGATCGCCTCAAGCCGCCATTTAGATTCCTGCGTGACGGGATCGCCTAAAAGCACGCACATGGCATTTTGTGCTCCCCTGCCGATACGCCCCCGAAGCTGATGCAATTGGCTTAAACCAAAACGCTCCGCATGCTCAATGACCATGGCATTGGCATTGGGTATATCGATACCTACCTCTAAAATGGTCGTGGCCACCAGGATGTCCAGTTCATGCTTTTTAAATCGTTCCATTACCTCGTCAGTTTCCTGACGTTTCATTTGTCCGTGGACCAGCCCCAACCGTAAACCCTGAAACTCGAATTTTTGTAAATGGACAAACATATCTTTAGCGGCCTTTAGATCTAATTTTTCACTCTCATCGACCAGGGGATAAATGATATAGGCCTGGTTTCCTTTGATAGCCAGCTCCCGCACTTTCTGATAAACCGCTTGCGCTTTTGCCAGGGGAAAATGATAGGTCTTAATGGTCCCCCGCCCTGGCGGCATTTCATTGATCACAGAAACATCGAGGTCCCCGTAAAGAGTCAGACATAAAGTCCTGGGAATAGGAGTGGCTGTCATGATCAAAATATCGGGATTGCTGCCCTTGGCGGTAAGCAAAGCGCGTTGATTGACACCGAATTTATGCTGTTCATCGATGACCACAAAACTTAAATCCTTAAAGGCAATGGTTTCTTCTAATAAGGCATGCGTCCCGATGATCAGATCAATTTTGCCTTCTTTGAGGTCTTGGTAGAGGGCCTTTTTCTCCTTAGCCGGAATGCTGCTGATCAACAGGGATACTTTTATATCTTTAAAGCTCCCAGACCCAAATAATTTCTGAAAATTCAGGAAATGCTGCTGGGCCAAAATTTCCGTCGGGGCCATAATAGCTGATTGCTTTTTATTCTTCCAGGCAACTACACTCCCCAAAAAGGCCGCAACGGTCTTGCCGCAACCTACATCGCCTTGGATCAAACGCAGCATAGGACGGTTTTTAGACATGTCCGCGCTGATCTCGGCAATAGACTTAAGCTGAGCCGCTGTCAATTTAAAAGGCAATGACGCCTTGTAGTCCTCGAGCAGAGCATTGTCAATTTGATGGGCGATCCCCTTTTTATGCACGATGCTAAAACGCCTTAAAATAACACAGATCTGAAACAGGAAAAATTCTTCGAAAGCAATGCGGTCAATGGCTTTTTGCTGATGAATAAGATCTGAAGGGAAATGGATTTGTCGAATACCATCGGCAATAGGCTCAAGGAGATTTTTACGACGGATCTTTTCAGGAACAATGTCCTTCAACTGGCCGGCGTAAAGATCTAGACACTCATCGATCAATTTACGCAAATAACGCTGGCTGATGCCCTTTGTCAGCGGATAAACAGGCACGATGCGCCCCATATTTAAACTGCGATCTTCTTTGGAAATCAGTTCAAAATCAGGAACGACCATCTGTAAACGCTTACCAAAGACATCCACCCTTCCGTATAAGACAACTTCCTGCCCTTCTTTAAAGATATTAGCCAGATATGGCTGATTAAACCAAACACAGCCGATGCGACCGCTTTTATCGCCAACCATGACTTCGACCGTACGGTTCTTGGAATAAAAGTTCCGCCTGGCCGTGATGACACAGCCGCAGATCGTCTGCGCCAGCCCTACCTGTACCATCGCAATAGGTGTAAATTGAGAACGGTCTTCGTACCGGTGCGGGAATAGATAGAGTAAATCTTCCACACTTGTAACACCCAAATTAGCTAATAACTTGGCTTTGGCAGGACCGACACCTTTAATGTACTGAACGGAAAAATCGCTTAAAGGTTGTGACATTTGTTGATTATACTACAGGGACGGAAAAAACAGCAAAAAATAGGACGCAGTCCGTATTATTTAAGAAAAGGATAATCCGTATAACCCTCTTTGCCCGAGCCATAAAAGGTATTTGGGTCCGGAGGATTTAGGGGAGCGTTCTGGAGAAAACGTCTGGGAAGATCAGGGTTGGCAATAAATAATTTTCCAAAACAAACCGCGTCTGCCTCACCACGATCAAGCAAAGCCTGGGCTGTTTCTTGAGTAAACCCTTCATTAGCAATATAGATGCCGCCGAATTTCTTCTTTAATTCAGGGCCGATACGGTTAGGCCCCAACGATTCGCGGACACAGATAAAAGCGATCTTGCGTTTTCCCAATTCTTGGGCCACATAGCCAAAGGTTTGCTGGGGGTTTGAATCTCCTATGGAATTGCTGTCGCCTCGCGGTGCCAAATGCATGCCCACCTTGCCCCTGCCCCATACAGCGATCACCGCATCGGTGACCTCCAACATAAGCTTGGCGCGGTTCTCAATAGGTCCGCCATAGGCATCTTGTCTTTTGTTAGTGCTATCCTGTAAAAACTGATCTAGCAAATAACCATTGGCCCCATGGATCTCAACAGCATCGAAACCCGCTTCCTTGGCATGGCGGGCGGCCTGGACATAGGTCTCAATGATGCCGGGGATCTCCTTGATATCAAGCGCGCGAGGCGTTACAAATTCCTTCTTGGGGTGTACCTGATTGACATGACCGGCAGGCTTAACGGCTGAAGGAGCAACCGGAAGTTCGCCATTCAGATAGAGCGGATCGGAAATGCGGCCAACATGCCATAACTGCAGCAGAATGACACCACCTTTTTGGTGTACGGCTTCGGTGATCCTTTTCCAGGCTTCCATCTGCTCATTTGACCAGATGCCCGGCGTATTGGGATATCCTACGCCCATGGGAGTGACGGATGTGGCTTCACTGAAAATTAGTCCCGCTGAGGCGCGCTGGGCATAATATTCAGCCATTAACTCATTGGGAACGCGTCGGTCAACAGCATGGCAACGCGTTAAAGGCGACATGAATATCCTGTTAGGAAGCTTTAAATCTCCCACTTGAATGGGGTCAAAGAGACTAAGCATGAGGTATTATTTCATTATTGGATTGGTTTTGCAATTATACTTAGGTTTCGATCAAAAAGGTCTGACGATGACAATAACAAAAGGCAGACGCTTTTATTTAATGTGCTTTTCTATGAACCGTTTAAAATAAAACACATTGATCACCAAGATCAAAATTATGGTCAATGTTATAATTGATTCCATATAGCCATCCGTCACTAGCCAATTTATAAAATCACTGATACTATGCACCCTGCTACGGCTAAATGTTGCTTCAATAGGCAAACAGAGACAGAAAAAGGCCTGAAAAATATTTAGTATGGAATAAAGAACTATCTTTTTGCCGAAAAAAGGGTTCTTAAAAACCTTTATCCAGGAAGATATCAGTCCTATCGTCAATATCGTCGATATGATACCAATGATCGTCCAACAGACAGCATGAATATCCCCTCCGCCCGCAACATGGTAAACCCGATGGTTTGAAGGGTCAGAGAAATAATAAGGAAGGAATCGGGGAACCGTAAAAAGCAGTATCACCGGACCGTAGAACAAGAAATAGAGAAAAACAAAAACATTTAAGACAAACAAGAAATTCATTTTTTCTCTAAAAAGAGGCTGGTACCTTTTTTAAAACCGCATGGTCTTCAGACGACGGGCGAGCTGCTTGCGGTAGGCTTTATTGAACACCTCATCGAAGTCGTAGGCGTTCTTGAAGCTGTCGTAATGGTCGTGGTCATCCTTGGCAAGGATCTTATTCTCGACCAAATGAAAAACGATATTGCCGAAATCATCCGTTGTCCTGACCCCCCAGTGGTTGAGCACGGTCATGGTCATGGGGACGAATTTCTTTAATAACAACGCTTTGATGCCGGCCAAGAGCTCCTCGCCGCTGATATGCTTGGATTTCTTGAATTTCTTTTGGCTGAAATTCAAGGCCTCCATGACAAATTCGTATGCTTCGGGATAATAACGCCGGTCTTGACTGCAGATGGTGGATACGATGCTGTAGAACTCTTCATCCATTGATTGCATTGTAGCATCCTGATTTTTGGATTCAAAAAAATTTTAAAATATTTTTACTGCTGTATAATGCATGTCTGGATCCCCGCTTTTGCGGGAATGACATATTATGAAAATAGCCTGGAAAGTCTACTCATTTTTGTTTTTTACGAGCTCTCTGAACAATGCTGTCATTTTATTGGACAAAAATTCTGCTTTTAGTATTTATTACAATATTACGATCATTTTTAGCGGCTGGCATACCATACCTTATTTCCTTAATATCTTTAATGTATTTATTGCCTGCCTCATTGCCCTGTATATTTTCGCATATGCTTTTGATATGCCCGACTTACCCAGTCTTCCTGTATGGTTTTTCTACGTGCGGCTTTTAAGTGATATCTTCGGCCAGTCCTACGAATTTAAGATGGTGCTTTCGGGATTCATACAAGGAAAGCTGATCGGCTTACTTGCGGCTAGCACCCTGGTCCTTCCACTATTCCCCTCGTATCTTGCCCAATGGCGCATGACTTTCAATCATAAAAAAGGTGACAGGTACATTTTTGGCTAATTAGCCTTAAAACAAAAATGTACCTGTCACCTTTTTTTAAAATTAACCGGTAACGTTCTACTCTCCCATGGCCGTGAGACCATAGTACCATCGACCTCG
>CAZFON010000073.1:0-7997 GCA_964520185.1 uncultured Planctomycetales bacterium
CTTTCAGGTTCCAACAGGACAATGCGTCCCATCCACACAGCGGAAAATAATGGCAGCTGCTGATAAAGGGGAGGGCCAGGAGGGCCAGGATCAAGAGTCCCCAGGAATAGCTTGGGGGGAATTTGATATGATCTTTGAACGCCTGCCATCGAAGAGGAGGCTTTTGGGATAACAGGAGGCCCCCTAGGATAACGATCCCAACGGGAATAAAACGGTTGAATTGATTCAGAAGGACATGGACATAAAATCCTGCCGTGCCATCTATCCCAAGGCCCAGGGTTAAGGCCAGTAAGATATAGAGGATAAGATTAAGGCCGCCGACGGCCAATGTCCGCAGCAAAAAGAACCCTGCTGCCAAGCTTATTAAGATCCCCAGGGCATAGGCCATTGATCAAATACCTTCCGGGTTATAGGCCAAAATAATATTGTTATGTGCTTTTAAGGGAGTCAGCCCCAGGCGTCTGATGGCTTCCATGGCTGCCTGGAGGCTGGTGCAATCCACGATCACCCAGCGGTAATGGGTGTGGTCAAGGTCCAGGACAGTCGGCGCGAGCATATACTGGGCCTGTTCGAACTGGGCAATGGCCAGAGGCTCTTTTAGGTCTTTGTCCGTGTAATAGCCAACTACCCGTTCGTCTTTAAAAATATTTTCCAAGCCTATGAATTGGAAGCCTAAGCTATGCAGGGGGATGGTCTTGCGGTCTGCCAGCTGGAAAATGGCTTGGGCATAGGATGACAAAAGATTAAAGGCCGCCACCAGGACCACGCTAATGATGAAAATGATTTTTAGCTTTCGCACCATGACGCATTTTAATCCAGGTTGGCCGAGCAGGCAATAGGGAATATTCCTCAAAGAAAAACTTTGGGTTTTTAAGGCACTTTCAGTATAATGAAAAGATATTTAAATAAGGAAGGAGTTTCACTTGATTTCAGTCGGTGTTATCGGATGCGGGCATTGGGGGCCGAACCATATCCGGGTCTTTTCCCAGTTGGCCGATTCCCGTGTATTGATGGTCGCTGATTTGGATGATAAACGCCTGTCTTCCGTCCGCTTGCTTTACCCGGAGGTCAAGACCACTCAGGATTACAGAGAGGTCCTCAAAAATCCTGCCATTGATGCAGTGGTGGTGGCGGTGCCCACTAATTACCATTTCAAGATCACCCAGGAAGCTTTACAGGCAGGCAAACATGTGCTGTGCGAGAAACCTTTGGCCATGTCTGCCGAGGAATGTTTGCAGTTAGGCGATTTGGCGGCATCCGCCGGGAAAATATTGATGACCGGCCATGTCTTTATTTTTAATCAGGGCATCGTCAAATTGCGTGAATACATTTCATCGGGAGAGATCGGCAAGGCGCATTATGCGCATTCCCAGCGCACCAACCTGGGGCCATTTCGCTATGATGTCAATGCCCTTTGGGACTTGGCGCCGCATGACATTTCCATTTTTAATTTTATTTTTAACAGTGCTCCGGTATCTGTTTCAGCCCGGGGGCATAAATGCCTGGGCGGCAACCTGGATGACCTGGCCTTTGCCACCATCGATTATCCTGATAATGTCATGGTATCGGTGCATGTCAGCTGGCTGGACCCTAAAAAAGTCCGCCAGATCACCGTCGTGGGAAGCCAAAAGATGGTGGCCTGGGACGATCTGGATGCCGAGGGGCCCATTAAGCTTTACGACAAGCATGTGGAAAAGACCTCCGTGTATTATGAAACTTACGGGGAGTTTCAATTGCTTTCCCGTGAGGGCAGCATCATGATACCTAAGATCGGGTTCAACGAACCTTTAAAGACGCAGGCCCAGTATTTTGTCCAGTGTGTTGAGAAAAACCAGCCGCCTCTGCTGGCTGATGCCGGTAAAGCCGCAGATGTAGTGCGTACCCTGGCCGCGATCGGGGAATCCATCAATCGTCGCGGGGAATTGGTCCGGCTCTAAGACATCGATCCTATGAATTATTTTAAACACGAACGAGCTATAATCCATCCCAATGCGCAGATCGGGGAAGGCACCCGTATCTGGGCCAATGCCAATGTCATGGAAGGATCTGTGATCGGTGCACATTGCAACGTTGGGGATGGTTGTTATATAGAAAAAGGGGCGGTGATCGGCGATCATGTGACCCTCAAGAATGGTGTTGCTGTTTTCGATGGCGTCACCATCGAGGACGATGCCTTCGTTTCTTTTGGAGTGGCCTTTATCAATGACCGCAACCCCCGCAGCCATCGCGGGGATGCCTGGGTCCTGGAAAAAACCCTGGTCCGAAAAGGAGCGACCGTAGGCGCCAATGCCACGGTGATGTGCGGGCTCACGATCGGCACCTATGCCGTGGTGGGTGCGGGCAGTGTCGTGCTTCAAAATGTCCCTGATTTTACTGTTGTGGTCGGAAATCCCGCGCGGGCCATAGGCTATGCCTGCCGTTGCGGACGCAAATTAAATGATGATCTAAAATGCACTTGTGGTGCTTCCTACCAAATCAGCAACAATAATATTGTTCCTCTATGACGCACAAAATCCTGGTAGTTCCCGTAGCCTATAATGAAAAAATAAAATTAGGCAATGTCATTGATCGCTTCTTGAAAAGCCGGATGCGCGCGCAGGCTGATTATTTGATCGTTGATGACGGTTCCAATGACGGCACGACCGAGATGATAGCCTCCTATCAGGACCGCGGGGTCATGTCCGTCAAACATGCCAAACGCAGCGGGGTAGGGGCGGCTATCCGTACGGGTATTGAATACGCCAGGGCCCATGACTATGAGATCGTGGTGATCATGGCCGGCAACGATAAGGACGATCCCGAAGAGATCCCGCAGTTGCTTGCTCCCCTTCTTCAGGAGGGCTATGATCTGGTGCAGGGCTCGCGTTATCTGGGCAAGGTGGGTTCGGGCGGGCACATGCCTTTTTACCGCAAACTTGCCACCCGTCTTCATCCGTGGGTCTTCTCGCTTTTTACCGGCCGCCGGCTGACCGACACAACCAACGGGTTTCGTGCTATCAGGCTCGGTATTTTTGACGATGAACGTATCAACCTGAAGCAGGATTGGCTGGACACCTATGAATTGGAGCCCTACATATTATGGAAGGCCATCACTTTAGGGTATAAGTTCAAAGAAGTCTTTGTGACCAAGATCTACCCGCCCAAGAAACTAGGCGGCTATACCAAGATGATCCCCATCATCAGCTGGTGGAGCATCTTGAAACCGTTATTCTATTTGCGATTGGGGATCAAGAAATGAAACTATACGGCAACAACCCTGTCATTGAACGCCTTAAGGCGAACCCGAAGTCCATCCGCCGGATCATGATCGATGAGAACCATGCGGACATATCGTATATCCGTAAGAAATGCAGCCAGTGGGGGATCAATATTTCGACGGTGCCTCATTCCAAGATCCAGCGCATGGCCCAAAATATGAACACCCAGGGCCTGCTGGCGGAGATCGATGATTTTGTCTATCTACCCCTGGAAGAATTACTGCAAAATGCCCTGGATAAGAAGCGTACGCCGGTTTTTCTGGATAATTTAAATGACCCTCAAAATTTGGGAGGGATCATCCGCAGCTGCGGCGCCTTGGGGTATTTTGATATAGTCTTGCCTATGACGGAATCGGTGGGCGTGACTGAATCTGTATTAAGGGTAGCCTGCGGAGGCGAAAATTATTTGAGTGTTGCCAAGGTGTCCAATTTAGGCAACGCTATTGAAAAAGCAAAGAAAATGGGCTTCTGGATCATCGGTACTGTCGTCCAGGAAGCTCAAAGCCTTTCAGAAGCGGCGTTACAGTTTCCCCTGGGATTGGTCATGGGATCTGAAGATAAGGGTGTCCGGGACATCATTCTTAAAAAATTGGATATGCAGGTGATGGTCCCTATGAAAAATCAACGCATGTCCCTTAATGTCGCTCATGCGACGTCCATGGTGTGCTATGAGATCATCCGTCAAAAAAAATAAAAAGATCACCCCTCCTGTGGCAGCCCTTAATTTCTTTGCCGAGGCCGGGCTTTTAAAACGTGTCAAGCGCAGCGGCTGGTGGGTGGCCGGCATTAAGGACCCTGAGTCTGTTGCCGAGCATTGCTTCCGCTGTGCGATCATTGGCTACTACATCGCCCATTGTGAGGGGGTGGATCCCTACAAGGTCGTGACCATGACGCTTTTTAACGATATCCATGAAGCGCGGATCAATGATCTGCATAAAATGGGGCACCACTATATTGATTTCCGCGAAGCTGAAATAAAAGCCTTTAAGGACCAGATCGCCTTTTTGGACCAAAGGGTGAAGAGCGCCCTGCAGTCGATGAGGGAGGATTATGAACAGCAGCGCTCCCGCGAGAGCATTGCTGCCCGCGATGCAGACATCCTGGAATGCCTGGTCCAGGCCAAGGAATATGTGGATGGCGGTTATCCGGTGGCGCGGACATTTTTCAAAAGGGCCCCGGAGCATTTGAAGACAGCTACTGCCCGGAAATTATGGCAACAGGCGCTTTCCTGGGACAGTCACTCCTGGTGGCAGAGTGTGGTTAAATTCGAGAGATAAATCTTAATTCTATATTTTGGCAAAATTGCCTTTAGTGGTAACATAAGGTACTATGCGGCGTATCGGCATTGCAGCCAGTAAGATGTCCAAAGGGAGCTTGTTGAGCTACAACTTTTACGTTGTTTTGATCACTTGCTTGTTCTCTCTTTTGGTATTTCTTATCTGCGGGCTGTCCATCCTTTTGATCGTGTTTTTGATCTCCCTGTGTCTACATGCCCTGGGCTCTGACCAGCCGCATACGGGCTGGGTGCATATGTTCAAGATATGTCTTATCGTATTGGCCTTTGTTGTGGGGATTTTTGATATTATCGCCATCGTCATGAACGTCCAATTGACCAAAAAGAAAATATGAGCCAGGCCAAAGAAAAAAAGATAGAAGCGCAATTAGAGAGCCAGCACATCGAGTCCAAGCAGCTCTTCAGGATCGTCTTTGAACATTCCCCATCGGGGATCACGGTTGCAGACAGCCAGGAGAGGATCATTGCCTGGAACCCGGTGGCTGAGAAAATGCTGGGCATGACCAAGTCTGACCTCTTCAATAAGCCCGTGCGTTCCCTATACCCGGCAAAAGAGTGGAAGCGCATGCGTTCGTTAAATATCCGCCATAAGGGCATGCTTTCGAACATCGGCACCAAGGTCATTTGCAAGGACGGATCCCTGCTTGACATCAGCGCTTCCATTTCCGTCTTGAAGAACGGCCAGGGCAAGGTGATCGGCTCCATCAGCATTTTCAACGACGTCACCCATGAGAAACTCATCGAACACCAGATGCGTGAGTCGGAAAATAAATTGCGCATCATTTTAGACAATTCCGCTGCGGCCATCACCATGAGCGATGAAAAAGAACAGATCGTTTCCTGGAACAGTTTCGCCCAAAAGCTGTTGGGCATGACTCCCCAGGATTTGCTGTTGCGTCCGGTCAGCAGCCTGTATCCTCCGGATGAATGGAAGACCATCCGCGCCTTAAATATCAGGCAAAGCGGCTATAAGCACCATTTGGAAACCAAGGTCATCCGTAAGGACGGCTCTATCATCGATGTGGATTTGTCGGTCAATATCCTCAAGGACGAGCATGGCAAGATCATCGGCTCTGTGGGCATGCTCCAGGACATTACCGAGCAGAAGCGCGCCAATGAATTGATCCTGCAGGCCAAGCTGGCCGCGGAAGAGGCCAACAGTGCCAAGAGCGTCTTTTTAGCAAAAATGTCCCACGAAGTGCGCACGCCGATGAATGCCATCATCGGCATGATCGACATGACCCTGGATACGCCTTTAAATGAGGAACAAAAAGATAATTTAAAAATAGCCAAGGACGCAGCTGACAGTTTGCTTAGCCTGATCAACGACATCCTTGACCTTTCCCGCGCCCAGGTGGGCAAGGTGGTGATCGAAGAGCTTGAGATCATTGTGCCGGACATCGTCAAGAATGTATGCAAGAGCCTGATGGTCCTGGCCCGAAATAAGGGGGTGGATGTGGTCTGGAGCATCGATCCGGCCATCCCGAGGCTTTTGATCGGGGATCCGGTGAGGATGCGTCAGGTGCTCGTCAATCTGGTCAACAATGCCATCAAGTTTACCAATAAAGGCAAGGTGCAGGTCAACGTGAATTTAAAATCGCTGACGAATAAGGACTGCGAGCTTGTCTTTGAAGTGATCGACAACGGCATCGGCATATCGCCCAAAAATTTGCCCGCGATCTTTGATGTGTTTACCGAAGCGCACAATACCACCGCAAGGCGTTATGGCGGCACCGGCCTGGGGTTGGCCATTTGTAAAAAGATCGTGGAGATGATGAAAGGCAGCATCGAGGTGGAAAGCACGGAAGGGGTTGGCAGCACATTCCGTTTTTCCATCATCTTCGGATTCAAGCCGGAATCTCTCGGGATCCCGTCAGATGGGCAGCCCGGTTCAACGCCATCGGGTCCTGTGATGCCGCCGGAAATGCATAATTTGCGTATTTTGGTCGCGGAAGACAATATGGTCAATCAGCGCATCGTGGTAAGGATCCTGGAGAAATTCGGCTGGAAAGTCATAGCTGTCAACAATGGTCAGGAAGTCCTGAACACCTTGAACAGCCAAACCTTTGATGTGGTCCTGATGGATGACAATATGCCTATGCTCAATGGCGTTGAGGCGACCCAGATCATGCGCCGGGAAGAGAAGCAGACCGGCTTGCATGTGCCGGTCATTGCCATGACGGCCAATGCCATGGCCGGCGATAGGGAGCGGTATATCGCATCGGGCATGGACGGCTACGTCTCCAAGCCCATTGACCGTAATGCGCTTTATGAGGAGATCGTCAGCCTCGTCACCCAGCGGCTGAAGAATTAAAGAAACCATTAATGAAAGGGCCTATGAGCGAAGAGATCATTGATTTAAAAGATGTGCTGGAACGCGTGCAGGACGATAAGGAGTTGCTCAACGAGCTTCTCGATATTTACCAGGAAGATTTTTTAATCAAACGCAAAGCTCTGGGGGAAGCCATTGCCGGCAATGATATACCGAAGATCAAGGAAGTGGCCCATTCCATGAAGGGGGCTTCGGGGAATATCTCTGCTAAACCCTTGTATGCCGCCTGCCTTAAGCTGGAGAGCCTGGCCAAGGAAGGCAAGACTGACGGAATGCAAGAGGTGGCTGAATCCATCGACGGTTATTTTGAAAAGATCAAGGTGTTTGCCGCCAATTTTAAGAAAAGTTTGGGCGGCTAAGAAGCACAAAAGCAGGCCCCTTCAACATTAATTCCCGCGCATAGGTTTTAATATGATATGGATCGCTGTATTGGGTTTTGTTGTTTTGATGGTAGTGGTCATTGTTTTTTACCTGTTGCCTTCGGACCCTGCCGTCAAAAAAAAGAAAAGAGAGAAAGTAAAAAAGCCCGCGCTTGCGCCTGAGGCCCTGCCTGTTGACGACGGAAAGGACTGGAAAGCCATTGCCGAACGTTGGGAGAAGAATAACCAGTCCTTGCAAGAGACGATCGATAAATTTAAAACAGGCCAGAAAAAAGCCGAACAATTGCATGAAGAGCATGCCTCCCAGGTCCGCGCCTTGACCGAAAAATTGGACCTTGAAAAGAGTTGGAGGCAAAAGGAGCAGGAAACCCTGGAAAAGTTCAAGCACCATGAGAAAGACCTGAAAGACCAGATATATCGCACCGAGACCGACCTTGAAAAAGAACATTCCAACCGTCTGCGCCTGGAGAGGGAATTGCAGGATATCAAGATCAAAACCGATGGTCTCATGGAAGAAAAAAGGCAGTTGTCCATCATGGCCAGCAGCCAGCAATCCACCCTAGAGGCTAATGCCCGCGAGCTTCGGGAATTAAAACGTGAAAATTCCCAGCTGAAAGAAAAACGCGAGGATGTTCAGTGGGTCACTAAGGGCGAATTCGATGAGGTCAAAAAAGTTCTTGCCGCCAAAGAAAAAGAACTTGCCCGGCTTAAAGCGGCCCCGGATGCAAGTAATG
>CAZFON010000074.1:0-7993 GCA_964520185.1 uncultured Planctomycetales bacterium
GGCTGGCCTTGGACAATTCTTCAGGAATACCCTTGGTCATCAGCACCGGCATGATACTTGTAAAGAAGCTGCCCGGACCAGCGAAGAACATGCCCTTGGTATTGACAATGGCCCTCTTGGCGCGTTCGCAGGCCTGGGGTTCCTTGCCATCCAGGAACCCGAACTTAGTGATCTTGCTCATGTGCAGGGAATCCGTGATATTTGTCTGTTCCACCACCAGCCGGCCAATAAGATCGAATTCGAATTCCCCGAACTTGACGCGATTGCCCTGTCCACGGGTGTTCAATATAAATTTGCCTTCTTCGTGTCCATCGTTGAACACGGTGCAAACCGTATGACTGTTGGTACCGATAACTCCCTCCTGCGATTCTTCGATCAGCGCTCTGTAGCCTTCTATGCCCCTGACCGTCAGTTCATAGGTGCCGTCTTTCATGTGATATAACCGGAATTCCCTTGTCCCTATTCCGGTCACATCATTTTTCTGCAAGGCCACGCCTAAAGGCTTTTCCTTGGTGCGTACCTCGAAATTTTCCAGCAGGGCAAACTCGACCGCCTGTTCAAAGCTGGAAGGAATGATCTGGACGTTATGCACACCAAAGAGGGCCATCAAATAATCCATACCGCGGAAATACAGGTTCTCGCGGATGCCTTCCCTGGTATAGCCGCCCATGGTCAACATAGTGGCTGTTAAGAGCAAATTACCGATGCTCTGGCCTTTGAGAGAGATCTTGTTTGTCCGGACATAATTTTCGTCAAAGTGGATGATGACAGGTTCTAACCGCTGTCTGAATTTGGCAAAATGATTGCTGTCTTTGCCATTCTTGGCTGCTGATTCATGGATGGCTATATCCATCAATTCCCTGAAAGTTTCAAACTTTTCGTTCTTGCCTGTACGGCGGCGCAGGATGGTGGCGAATTCCTTGCCCGTGAAGCCAGAGATGATGTTCACCAGATCACCTGCGGCCGGTGTCCATATGCCAAACATCTTTTTGATCTCGTCAATGATCCTGCGGCTGCCGCCGCCATCATCAAACGGAGACACTATGAAGGAAATCGGCAGATCTCCTTCTTTGGTACTTAAGGCTGTCAAATGCTTCTTAATAGAAGCCAGCATCTTGCCGCCCGTGCCGCCCACCAGACAGCTGAAGTAGCTGACCTCTGTGGACCGGAAGATAAACTTGAAATTAGTCTCTAAGAACTTCTTGGTTCTTTCACGGGCCTGGTCTGCCGGCATCGTGAGGTCGCTGCGGGTATTAATGATCTGTTGGATGATCTGCTGCAGGATCGCCTTGGCGATAAGGTTGGTATTGTCTAAGGAAGGAATAAAGAGATAGATATCTTTGCCTTCATGGACCGCATTGTCTTTTTCCGCCGGCGGACCCTGGCCGGGGTTCTCGTTGTAATAAATGTTCCTGTTATTGATCTCATCTTCCACATTGATCCACCCTGCGCCAGATACATAGATACGGGACATGATCACATGGGAGAGGACCTTCTCTAATACATAGAACGGCAGTTTGCCGAAGTTAAAGCTGTTGTCAGTGATCTGGACACCGAATACTTCAAGGGCTTCTAAGTAGAGTTTTAGTTCTGCTGGATTGGCCCTGAAATATTCCAGCGAATTGGCAATACATTCTGATTCGGACTTGCCTTGGGCATGCTGGGCTTCATGGCGGAAAAATTCATTGATCAGAGTCTGGAAGAGAACGGTCAGGTGATTCCCTTGCACATGAGGCGGCGCACGGCCCATGATCTCACGTAAAATCAGCGCCTTTTGTGAAGCGGAATCCCATTCGGCTACCGCACCCTCTTCCTTAATATCAAAGGTCATATGGCCAAACTGATTGCTGGCTGCGGATAAGTATCTCTGCTGGTCATCCGGCGTTGCCCTCTGCCAGGTGACCTCAACGGCCTTGGGAACGGCCGGGTAATTGACAGGACAATTGCCGTTTGTATTCTTCTTGGCCATCTCTCCTAAGGCCCATCTGAAGAATCCGAATGCTCCGCTTTGGAATCTCTTGGCCCCTTCCTGATCGCTCTCCAATTTCTTATTACCTAACTCGAGATTTTCCAAATAGTCTTTTAATAATTTTGTCGAAGCCTTACCTTTTAATAGACGAAGGACCTGATCCAAATCATTTGCCTCAACCGCATGTGTAAGACCACCTAATAAGCCTGCTTCCTGTGTGGTAAGAACCTGTAATTGTCCGAGGATATTATTGCTCATCAGTAAGGCGAAGTACGCGGCACCCATGGCCTGACCAGACTTCATCAACTCTTTAATGGCTTCCTTACGTTTTTCTTCAGTCTCTAATCCTGTTTCAGTGTCTTGCTTTAATTCTTCGGCCAAGGCCACTTGGAGGGCTTCTGTCCCTTTATGGTTCCTTAAAATTTCATCGGCAGCAGCCTTAGCCACTGGTCCGGATTCATCCGCCAATACGCGACCAAACAGGATGATCCGGCCCATATTAAAGATTTGATGCATTTGGATATAGGTCTCGCCCATATACGCACCGATCTGGCTGAACATGGCGAGTGACCGTTGATGATCTTCGTGGCTAGTCTTTACGCTCTCCGCGTAAAGTTGAATTTCATATTTATTTAATTTGGCAATCTTCTTGTTAAATTCTTCGTCTCTTTCTACCGCTAAAGTCCTTGTTCTAACGGCATCTGCCCGTGCTTCAAGTATCTGTTGTTCCCAGCGGCTGGAATCTTTTTTATCCAGAGACACGCCATATTCTTTGGCTAATTTAGCGATATTCTTCGTGGTGTCGATCCTGGACATCGGCTCTTCGTCAAGCAAGGAGCGTACATACTTAAGACGGCGGCCTTTATCCACTAATTGCGACTGCAAGCCCTTTAATACAGCCAACGCCCTCAGTTCCACCAATTGCTGCTCTTTCTTAGCATCTAGGATCTCATTCCGTTCTGTTTCCTGTTTCGCTCCAAGAACTTCTTGTAGTTGCTTCACTAATGTCTCTACATCCTTCTCTTCTTTATCTAAGGCGATGCCTCTCTTTTGTGCGAACCTGATCAATCCTTCACTTAAGATATCCGCCTTGCCAACCCCCTCTAAGGAAACTTCGTAAGCCTTATCCTTAGCAAGATCCCTGACATAGAATTCCATAACTGCTTCGATCCAATCAACTTCTTTATCTTTTGCTAATGTTACTTCTAATTTCTTCTGCTTAACGAGCATCCCTACCACCCTGGCCACCCATTTCTCGGAAGCGTTGATCAACGCGGTTTCATGCTTCGCAACATTGGCTCTATCTTTATCATCCACCTTGAACCCGAAACCTTTGTCCATGTAGAAGTCAGAAAGCTTGCTCTCAAGCCCCGCGTTCCCCGGGATCAATTGCTTGACAACCTTTTTAATTGACTCCTCCTGAGATTGAATATTGACACCTAATTTCTCAGCCATATCAGAAAGAACATCGTGGATCCAATTTTCTGAATTTTGCCCAAGGGCAATCTTTCTCTTTTTCGCAACTTCTGCGGCAATGCGTTTTAAGGTTTCCGTTCCCATTGGAAGCCCGATTTCCGGAGCCATCCTGACCACTGCTTCCTGGGAACCATAGGCCTGCGCAGCGCCCTCTTGTTCGGAAACACGGTGCGTTGAGCCTTTTTCATACATATCAATACGTGCCATACCTGTTTCTGCCAATGCCCCTAAGCCGCCGTCTTTATAAAGACCCGCGCCAAAACCTGTCCCTGCGGAGTGGCAAGCATCTGGTTTACCTGGAATATTCATCTTCTTTCTCAAACCAAATACCGCACCCGCGTCTCCGTCTTTCATGATCGCAGTTGGTATACCTGAATACTGCTCAATCTTCTCCCGTAATGGCACCAGGTTTTGCATATAATCTATGAAATCAAGGTTTGTCGCTGAACGCGGCCTCTGTCCAATGATCCTTCCACTGACTGGATCAACAGGACCGGCAAAACTAAACCCGATTGCCAAAGGACTAAACGCTTCTGTGCCCCATTGCTTCGGATTACCTTTAATTTTCTCTTCCGCGACTAATTTCGTTTTCTTTAAGGAATCAAATACAGCGGCCACGTGTAAGCCTGCATTGGTAAACAACTCCGGACGCCACGGATATTCTTCAAAACAGACCACCAAGCCATTTCTCATCACGACCCATTTAAGATCGCTGGCGCCCCAATCCAAGGCCAAGATATCACCCTTACGGTAATCAAATTCCGCATCCACTGTTGAAGACTTATCTTTGGAAGCCTCTGCTTTGCTCTTTTGCTCTTGCAATAATTGTTCCATGACTGATGTGGTCGTTGCGTTCACTTTAAAGCTCTTTCCATACATAACGCGCATATCAGGACGTTCAAAGCGCTTCCTGGCACCGGCTTTATAAGACATCTCCACTTGTTCAACGAGCCGAGAATCGGCCTCCATGAACACGCCCTTGGCGCCCCAATGAACCACCAAAGAATACACCTTGGTCATGATATACAAATCTACGATCCTCTTTAGTTCGGAATTTTCCATGATACCGCTGTAACGAGGTACCCAGAACGTATACCCATTGCTGACACCAAAGTTAATGGTATCGACCCATATGGTAACTTTCTCACGATGATCAGCCCATTTATTGTCAGTACCTATCTTGGCAAATTCCTCATCCCATTGGGATAGCGGATGGAAATTGTGCTTCCATACTTCTGCTGCTTCCCCAAGTTTGTCTTCGGGTTTGGCTTTCGCCTCTTGGCCTAATCTATAAAGTGCTTGGCAAAGGGCCAACGGGGCTGCACGCTTCTCCATTGACTTTCTAACTTCCACTGCCGGCATCACCATATCCTTGGTTGCCAACTGGATCTGGGAACGCAGGACCGGTTCGATCTGCGCCATCTTCGCTTGGACACGGTCCCGATATTCAACATCAGAATTAAACTCGGCTTTAACCATGCTGCCTTTCGCTTTACCGTCCATTCTTTCATTATTCGTCAATCTGTCGATGATCTCTGCTGCTTTGTCAGGATTAAAGAGCAACGCAATGGCAGCACTGGTAAATCTGCCTTCTGTCCTTAAATCATTCCAAGCATCCTTTAATGAAGAAACTTCCGTGCTTGGCTTCGCATCAAGAAGGTCTTTAATGATAAGGTATGCCTGATCCATGGTCGCATTTCTGACAGTCTCAATGAGCGTGCGTTCTGCCGGCATTAATCCGATCCAGCTGGTATTAGGAGCAACCCTCCTGCCTTCAGGGAACACGGTATTGATTGCCGTCACATTGATGAGCATTCTGCGGTTGTCCATTTGATTCATCGCTTCACCGACATTTGTACCGATATAGCTGCTCTCAAAATACCCGCCCACGGCTGCAGTATAGGCATTCATCGACCCGTCACTGTTGTGGGCCGACATCAACGTTGTCAATCTCGCCGGATCATCGTCCGCTAACTGTGCCTTGAGATGATGGTCGGCAAACAATGTTTTAACCGCACGCACGCCGCGCATGCCCCAGCCATTGCCGATATAGCTCTTGCGTACAAAGATGTCCCAAAGATAGGTGAACATTCCTGAATGAGAAACTTCATCGGTATTATAGGTTCCGTTAAGCATGGTGCCGTCGCTGGATGGGTCTCCCTTAAGATTAGGCGCGCTAAATATATCCCACAATGTCGGGACTTTATCCGCATTAGCCAGGAAGAACTGAAGTCTCTTGTCTTTCGGATTATAGATGACACCACCCTTGTTCTTGTCATGCTGCATCAGCTGTTCCAGGCGTTTTTTATCTGTGATCTTCACCGCTTTCATCGTAACCGGAGTATCGCTTGTCAAAACCTTATTGCCGAAGTTCACTGATTCCCCTGTCACTTCCTCTTCGATCTCGATGAAATCCCCATAAGAATTCAACATCAGGACCGCACGCGGACCTTCTAAATTCTTCAAGGCATAAACAATGTTCCTTCTGTCTTCCAATTTAACACCTGCGAGTAAGCTCGCGGGCTTGCATTTGTTGAGCACGACCAACGGCCACGCCGCGAGGGCCAAGATTTCAGTCCGTGCCGCTTTTTTCAAAATAGTCTCTGCGTCTCCCTTGGTCGTAAACAATTCTTCATCTTTGGAACCAGCCAACACGCCATTGATAACCTCTGCCTTGTTGTTGCTGATATCGTCGGCCAATGCATAATAAATTGAATTCCCCAGAGGTAATAACACGGCTTGAGGGCCACGCAAAGAGTTAAAGACATTCTTGATCTTGCCTTTATTCTCATCCGAGACCCCTGCCAACACTTCATCTACAGATCTCCCATTCACCTTAACCAATTGCCACAAAGCAACCGCTACCGCTTCCAAGCGGAACCTTTCAAGCAATTGGGCATACTCAATCGATAATTGCGCATCCCTTGAACCAGCCAAGACTTCATTGATGATCGCAGCCGGATTGTTGCCAATCTCTTGGGCCAGTTCAGGATATTCCCGCCTCGGGACCAAACATTGTTCGATCGTTCCAAAGGTTTCTTTGACATTCTGGCTTAAGACATTCATTAGCGGACTGACATCCTTTCCTAGCGCGTGCTTCAAATACCACAACGCCGCCGCAACACTTTCCACTTGTCCCTGATCGTTAAAATTCATCTGTCCGATCGTTTGATCTTCCCATATTCTTGTAGCCAATCGTTTTTCTTGATCCATGATCCCGACGACTTCATAAAGCTTGATCGTGCCATTGCCCGAAACTGGTGTTAATTGTCTTCCTGTTGGGATCACGGAATTAAAGACATAGATATTCTCGTATGTACCTCTCCCTAAATAAGCATGCCTTAAAATGGCATTGAGATCTTTCCCGTTAATGGTTGTTCCCGGCTGAATATGCGTATACCGGAATCCGACATTAGCAAGATTGACCTTTTCTTGTTCCCGTTCAGTTGCCTCGACCGTGGAGTGGAAATCATAGAATAAGTCTCCCTTAACAGTAATGCCCTTGCCTCCCTTGAATACTTGCTTATATGATCTTCGGTTCCGGATGCTTAAGGCATCGGTCCCATCAAGATAAGCTCTAGGATAAACATTCCCTTCAACAGTATTCACGTCTGCTGTTTTTAACTGTGTCAACTCATTATCCATGAACTCAGGGATAGTATTGTCTACTGTCGGTACATCCTTCAGGCCGCTGCGGTCATAGCTCTTGGGCTCGATGCCAATGAGGCCCTGGTCAACAGTCGAGATCGGATACCCGCCATAACTGAGCGCTGCGGTCTTCCCTTCACTTGCCGCTACCCATCCGCCGCCCAATTCTGCTTTTCTCTTTTCCGGAGACATTTTTCTGTACTCGCGGTGCATGACCTTCGTAAATTCCCAGGCCAAGAAGCCCGTATCAAATTTCTTCGCATCTTCAACGGAAGGATAATCTTCCAACCTGTCTACCCACTCGATCAAGCGTGAACTGAAGATCGCCTTGTTGGTGTTGATGGACATAAAGACCTTCTTGGGATCCTTGCCCTTGGCGATCTGCTCTTCCTTCGTACGGCAAAGCAATTGCTGGATCAACGATGGCATTTCATGGCCTGACTCTGTGCGTTTTCCATCTTTGAGGATCGGCATCCCAGGGAGCATTTTGGCTTTGACCGCTTCGTCAAAAATTGTAATAAGCGCCTTAGACAGTTCTTCCGTTTTCGGAGAAATGCGCTTCTTGTCCTCAGGGCTGACCTTCTTCATATTAATGGTCACTAATATCTTCCTGATCTCTTCAGCTAAAGATTTTGCCTTGGCAACGGCCGGATGGCTGAACCCTTGCGCCACGAGTTTGTCGAGAACTAGTTCAATTTCATGGTTATTGATCTGGTCTGGAGCAAAGATCATCATGATCTTATGCCAATCGCCCAGAATCACATTGCGTCCCAGGGAATCCATAACAAGGTTCCCCTTATTTTTGATCTCCACAGACTGACGGGAACATGTAGTTACGATGGCTGATGTTGAAACAGCCTGCAAGAATGCCACCAGGCCGGTGTGGATCATCACATCCAA
>CAZFON010000075.1:0-7947 GCA_964520185.1 uncultured Planctomycetales bacterium
TTGTCCAACTGCAACTCATGATTGGCAGCTCTACCAGGTGGAAGCCTTACAGCCTCCAGCCATCGCGGGCATGGGCGAACAGTGGGAAAAGAAATTCCAGAGCTTGGGCCGCGCCCCTGCGGCGGGACGAAAGCAGTTTTTGACTCAAGAGCAGATAGAATTTATAGAGACCGAGGTGCCGGCATTGGAAGAAGTGCATTGGTGGCAAACCGATGCCAGCGATGATGTTATACGTGCGGAACATAAGACCCTATTTTCCATAAGAGAAATGAAACGTGTACCGCGGGTAGGTCCGGATGGAAAATTAACGCCGGAGGGAGAAATATTTGAAATATTTTTGGCCCAACGCAGGGAGAAGACCACCCTTGTAGAACGCATTAGGTTCCATGCAAAATGGAACCAACGGAAACATGTTTTGGCCATGGCAGAGAAAACAGAAGCGGTTTATGTTCCATTCCTGGAGCGCGACGTTCAGATTTCTCATGGCACCTGGAGGCCGCTGGGATCGCATACAGCTATGTTTGCGCAATTTATTCAGGAGCATCCGGAATTGTTCAGGAACGGTGATGTATTGGAATTAGGCACGGGTTCGGGTGCAGTGGCCATAAAGCTGGCCCGTGCCGGAAGCCGGGTGACGGCGGTGGATATCGTTAAAACAGCTGTTGCCGATGCGCTTTGCAATGTGCGTTCAGAGCAGGAGGAAGTCCAAGGCCGAATTGTTTTGGGCGTGAGTGACCTTTACAGCCGGCTATGGTGGGTCACCAAACAAATACATCCGCAATTTGATGCGGTAGTATTTATTAATCCTATCAATGCTCAATTGCAGGAAGTCGGTAATCCGGAAAGCCTGGCTATTGATGCCGGCGAAGGCTTCGAGGTCATTCGCAGGGCAATGGCTGGGCTTTCGAGGGTCTTGCGTCCAGGCGGTAGAGCGTATTTTCTCACTATAGAAGGGCCCCACAGACTCAATAAGGAACAATTCCTGAAGCTTGTACCGGAGGGATGGAATAGGCGCATTGTTGCCCAAGACAACACCTTCGGCACCAACAAGGCGATCTATGAGATTTCAAAACCACAGAATACGCAGCATCAGACCATGGTTGCTTATGCAGAGGCTGTCCGGCGCAGGAACATTAAGGCTGTATACATTGATTTTGAAGGCAACTTTGCAGATCCTCACCAACTTCCAACACCGCAGGCTTTCGAGGCGGCAAACCGTTTAGCCAAATTAGGAATTAAAGTGTTTTTCATCAGTTCGGCGTCGGAATTTACTTTGAGAAGCCGTTTAATGGAACCACAGGGACTTGATCGCCGTCTGCAAGAGAGGTTTGTCGCCTATGCAGGCAGAGGGTTTGTCAAGTTAAGTTATGATGGCCGTTTGACGAATGGCGGGATCAGGGAAGAATCATTGCTGAAGGGCGACCGTATTTTTTCTTATAAGAAATCAGATCGAATACTTGAGGATTTGAAAGAAAACGGATGGAAGGCAAATGAGGTGCTTGTTTCCAGCGATACCTTGCACAGGGGCGGAGCGGATGAGGACATGCTGATTGAGGGCGTTTTGGGATTGTATTCTGGTCCGGCAGACAATACCCTTCGGGAAGACAGGGAAGTGCTGCGGACTTCACAGGAAGGCCCTGAGGGAGCCGCCCGCGCCCTGCATCTGTTGGCTGATGTGCTTGAAAGACCTCAAGCCGCCCGCGGCCCGATGGCCTTGGCCGGGGAAGCAAGGCCGGGAAACTTGCGTAGATCATGGCTGGGGCTGTTGGCTTTGCCAGACCGCATTAAATTCACTTACCATTATCCTGATGCCGAGAATGCGGAAAAGCTGAAAGTAGCGTTAAAGGAAATTGAAGAGATGAAGAAGAGGCTGGATCGAACTCTCCCTCCTGCCGTGATGACGGACAAATTTGGTGAGTATTGGCAGGCTGTCGCAGAAGGGCGAGGGGAGGCATTTGTGACACAAGAGATCCCTGAACGCGAAGAGAAATGGCGTACACTTGCGCCCGGCAAGCGCCGTCCCATTTGGGAATTCGTTGGCGCACATAAAAAAGGTATTTTGAATATAAAGACCAACCAGTTAATGCCCCTGAGGGATCACGTTACCGGGGAATGTATGCCTTATGCGATACCCTTTCTTTTGAGATTGATGAAGATGGCGGCGGAATCCGATCAGGCCTATTTAGATACTTACAACCGCCTGCTGGTCATCTTTAGGCAATATACCACTGAAGAGAGGGCGATGGAATTGGCCCATTTGGGAGGGCTACAGGAAGCCGTTGCTATCCATGAGCGGTTTAACCGTGAGGCATGGGACAAACGCGAGACCGGCCCCTATTCCTTCCCGGCGATGGCAAGAGAAGCTCGTTTGAGCGTTACCAATTTTCCTGCAGTTTTCAGGGACCTGGCAAAAAAGATCGAGCGTGACGTCACGCAGGATAGAAAGCTCGAGGGAGAGCAGCTCGACCGGGTGCTTCTAAATCTTGGCTATGATGACCGTCAAGCCGCTGTCAAGAGATCGGATGAGTTCAAGATTTTAGGCAATTCAACCTTGCCTGAACCCATGTTAAGAGTAGAGAGCGATGGCCGCGTGGAAATTTTTGTAAATACAAGGATTTTAGGCGGACCTCCAGAGGGGATGTCAGAAAAGGAATATCATGAACAGTTAGGCGTGGTCCTCAGGTATAACGACAAGGCTGTCCCGGAAGGTTTAAATGAGCGGTCATTCTTGGCCGCGCATTTGTATTTCCTTATGTTTATGGATTTACTGCCGGTACTCTCGTGGCCAGGCATCTTGAGTGAAAGGATAGTACAAAACGGCACGCTTAAAAGAAATATCATTCCTACAACAGGTGATTTATCATCCCTTTATTCTTTGGGCAACCGGCTTTTGATCAAAAAGGCCAAGTCCGGCGTCTTTGCCGAACGGAATCTTGCTACAGAGAAATGTTTTTATTCTGAGATCGTTGCTTCTGACAGTTTCCTGCAAGCCAAGGCCCCCCGCGCGCTCAATTTCAATGACTTTATAGTTTTGGAAAGATTGCCCGGCAAGAACCTCGAAGAATGGCTGTTGGATCATCCTTGCCGCAACATGGAAGCCAGAAAGATATGGAGCCTGTTTGACCAACTTTTGGCCATTGTTGCCTGCATTCATAACAAAGGATATCTGTGGCGTGATATTAAGCCGAAGAACATCATGATCGAAGAAGAGCAAGATAAGATCATTGTCAGGGTGATCGATTTTGGCTTGATGTTAAAAATCGGCACCAGCAAATCCGAAGGAACCAGAGAGGGGACCGGAGCGTATATGTCTCCTGAAGAATGGGGCTTTCGTAACCGGCTTCCACAGCCCCATCAGGATCTATTTTCTTTGGGGCTGGTGATGTATTTTACAGTGGCAGAAAATACGGGCTTTGTCTTTAAATCCGATGAGAACAAGTCTGCGGCTAACCTTATTATCATTGCTAAACACAGTCCGACGCAAGAGGACATTGCAACAAAAATAAACCAGCCTTTGCGTTGGACAGCACCTGTTATAGCCACGTTCCTGCGTACTACCGTTAACAAAGATATAGACTTCAGCGGCCGATATCAATCTGCAGAACTGGCACAGGATGCCTTGAAGTACGCTTTTGAAGCCGCCCAGACGGACGCTTGCTTGTCAACAGGCCTGGCCATGGCCGTAGAAAAGGTCCGCGCTCAGTTAGAGGACCGTGTTCGCCGCAATTTGGAGAAACTTTTTGGGCCTGAGACAAAGCCCGGTGAGATCGCTGCAATAGAGCCTTGGCAGGAGCAGGGGGTGGATAAAGCTTCGAAGGGTGTTTGGGACAGGATCATGGCGCTCGAGGTCCTTGATCCCTTCCTTCTTCATGCGGCTATTTGGGAAGATATTTCCATTGGCATTCATGATTTTGAGCGCGTGAGCCAATGGCTTGAGTGGAAAAAAGAGCATGCTGCCACGAGGGAAGAAGGGCTTAGAACACAATGTATTATTGATGTTTTCCCAGTGGCCAGTATGCCCGGAGGGCTTTTTGAAGAGGCCATTGAAAAATACCGGCAACAGAGAACGATAGAGATCGATCATGCCCAACCGATACCCGTTGCTGCATCAACGCCTGGACGTCGCAAACAGATAATTGCCACGAAAACAGAGATCAAGGTTAGAGGGACTGTAGTCGTTGCCAGTGCCGCCCCAGTTAAACAGCCGGAAATTGACGAGTTCGCCGCAAGACAAGTGCCCAAAGACACCCTGGAAAGACGTCAAGAATTGCTTAATAAAGGGATACCGGCAAGCCTCCTGGTTCCATTGCCATACTCAGATGACGCTGTCAGGCCATTGAAAGAAAAGGAAATGCGCAGGCTTCTGGCGTTGGCTGAATTTGGAGATGAGAAAGCTTTAAAGACCTTACAGGCCGTGGAGCGACGGTTCCCTCAAGAATTTTGGAATACCCAAAAAGCGTTGGGTCTTTATGCGGGCAACGATAGGACCATCCGCGCCTTGTTTAACAATGGATTTTCAGAAGACCTTATCGCAGCCTTGCATGTATGGGCGGATGAGGGGAATTCCGACAGATCCAGGGTTTTGTTTGAGAAATTCTTAGCTCAAAAACTACATCCTGCCACGGCTGCGGTATTGATGAGCCATACTGGATTTAACCAAAATATTGATATCGATCAAGCCGTATCTGCATATAAGGGAATTCAACAAAGGATGCATTGTTCTTCCGGCGCAGCAGCTATCTTAGGTTTTGTTCCAGATTCTCTGGTCATCCAGAATTTCCATCAGCTCCAGGAAGGCTTTGTTAAAGCTTATCCTCAGGATACTTCAGATATTCCTGTAGCGGTCCTGCTGTTGGCCATAGCCACAGCGCGGGCCCATTCCTTCAAGGATGGCAAGGCCGCCCTGACTGAATTCCAAAACGAAAGGAATCGTACAGGATCACGGCGTTCGAATTTAGCGACTGCCTGGGCAGTATTAAATAAGGCGCATTTATCCGGGGACATTCTTGAAGTTCCGGACAAAGGTTTCTCTGATATTACGGCAGCGGTCCTTTCCGGTGTGGTCAGCCGGGTCAATGTGGTTTTTGGCAACCCAACAGATAGTTGGGAATACACCATGGCTCTGCTTGATGGTCAACGAAGGGCAGTTGCCCCCTTGTGTCAGGCTTCATTATCAATTCCTGGTATGGAATCAAAGAACGCCGTTGATCTTAGGCAGGCGATCGCATGGGATAAGATGCTCCCGCCTTCTGAAGCAAAGAGGCGTCCCAATGTTATGGCTTTGTCAGATGCTGTGGCATTCAAAGAAGAGGAAGAGAAGGTTATCATTCCCGGAGTCAGAATTCCTCCTTCCGTGGTCGTGCGCCGGCATGAGATGGTGCTTGATCCTAAGACCGGGCGGCGTAGACTGGCATGGCCCAGGGAACTCAAGCAGATTTATGATCTGGCCGTCGCGACAGATGCCGTTTATTACAAGATCTTTCAGGAAAGAAGCAAGCTTTTCTGGTCCCGCAACATCCGGCCTTCAGACACGGCAAGCGATAGGGAGAAGTTTGATTTCAGCATGAAGCATAATCTTGAAGTTGAACAGCCAGCTTTGATGGGAGCAACAGAGGTCCATAGGGCATGGAACCGTGCTGTATTCACCGGGGAATTACCGGACAAACATACTGAGACCTTCGTTGAAGAAGCGTTGCAATTGCTTTTTGCCGGCAAACGCAAACCGACTGTCCCGGGGATGGTGAGGGATAATAATTTGTTCCTTCATCAGCAGCGGGCGTTGGACCTGATGAGGATCTTTATTGCAAGGACACTCGAAAATTACTTGGCGCCGTTATTGAACGGCATACAAACAGGGGTTTTGTTGATTGAGCAGGGAGGCAAAGAGGAGATCACCGGGTACATCCGTGAGCTTCAAAATAAGTTGGGGATGTTTTTACAAGATCAGATACCGTCTATTATGCGGGATGGGTGTCCGCTTGATCTGGTCACGGCGGGCATAGGGGGAGAGAATGTCCTATGGCAGGAGGCGCGGGGATTGTTTATTAAGGATGAACTCCTTTATCAGATGATGGAAGAAAGTAACCGGTTATTAAATATTTTGCAGGATCAGCTTTTGGATCTGGAAAAGCTCAACGAGACCGCGTTAGAATTACTTAAACATTATGATGACCAACATCGTCTGCTCACAAAAAGAGATACCGGCCTTCTTCTTTCTTTGGTTGACGTGGAAAGCGGCTTACTGGAACTGACGCGGATCCATGAGTCAGGGGTCTTTGTTATTCATGAAGAATTGTTTAGTTTGGTGG
This sequence comes from uncultured Planctomycetales bacterium, assembly GCA_964520185.1. Lineage (GTDB taxonomy): Bacteria > Omnitrophota > Gorgyraeia > Zapsychrales > Fredricksoniimonadaceae > JABDGZ01. Next base: position 6,309 of record CAZFON010000075.1, read on the forward strand.
CAGGAACGATTTTCTCTCCGCACTATTTTATGGGTTCTACGCAGGGTATGCTTATTCGGAATATCCAACAAACCAATAATAAAGATAGAGTTGAGCGTGCAGCCATGGAATTACATGCATTGGCATCCTCAGACAGGAGGAGATCCAGGGATTTTCTGCTTCAAGCAAGCGGTAAAGCTTTGCAAGAAATGTCCCAGGAGAAGAAGATCGCCTGGATCAGATACGTTTTTGGCACTCTAGGCCATGTCCTTTTGATCGTTCCTCAAAGAAACTCCAGACAAGATGAAGTCGCGATGACGCCGCAGGACCTGTTACTGCAAGCCCATCAGGACAAGATGCGTGCCAGTCTCATGCATGAATGGGCGCATGGCTATTTGTATGAGTATAACGATATTCTGGAGAAAGCTTTTGAAGGACTTATTTATGGTAGTTTGGGGAACAGGGTACGCAACAATGCTTCTCAGGAAATACTAAGGAGTCCGGAAGAATTTTTTGTGAGGATGGTGTTCGACGTAGGCACCCCATTCGGCATCAGCAATGAGTTAGCTCAAGCAATTCATCAGGTAAATGATCCCGTTATTCAGGAAGCCCTTAGGCTTTGTGATGAGGCAAGGGAGGCAATTGAAAAGAGAGCTTCTGAGATTTGGCCGGCGGCCTGGCAAACATTTTCACAAGTAGTTCATAAGTCCCGACCCTCTTCCGGGCAACGTTTACTATTTGGTCAAGTCCGAGGGGATGTTGTGAAAACGATCCTGACCGAGCTTCATTTACGTGGAGATGAGCGTATAGGGGATATCGGGTCCGGCAGAGGAGGGTTCTGTTTTGCTGCAGGGAAATTATTCCCACAGGCCTCCATCGTGGGCATTGAGTTGGACAGGGACCAATTTGAAGAAAGCAGGATGTTACAACGGTCTTTTGGATTAGACAATGTCAGTTTCCTAAACCTTAACGCACTCTCGCAAGAGATCAATTATGGTCAACAGGATGTCATTTTTATGTTCAACCCGCTTGTTTCTGACGGGGATCTTTACGTCCATTTAGTCAAGAAATTGGTCCAGGAAATGAAACCCTCTGCGAGGCTGGTATGTTTAAGGGCCATTCATCGTTTTAGTCCGATCTTGTTTTCTGATGCCGTAGAGGGGATGCCCGGTAAGCTCATAAGGCAGAAATATTCCGGAATTTTTACCTGGCAGGAAAAGAAGATCACCTTTGCAGATTCGAGGTGGAATTATTCTGTTGAGACGTATACACGTTCAGCGGAGACCCCAACAGGCGAAGGACTTATGGCCGCAGAGCGTAATCTCTCGAGGAGCACGCATAGTGAGCAACAGGGTGGCCCTCAAAGATCGTATATTGTAGGAAGGAGATTTGCTGCTGTTGAACTGGAGGAGATTGCCAGGGACAATAATATGACCGTCTTGGAGGTTTTGGCTGAAGAAGCGATGAGGGATGCTCAAGGCGGTAACGGCTTTAAATATGTTCACCCTACAGCGGGCAACACCTCTGACATGCCTCCGGCCCAGATCAAAGAAAGCTCCCGTCCTTGGGGAGAAGAATTCGTTTATCGACTCCTTCCCTATATGTCAGCCTTCTTTGTTTCTTCGATCGTTGCTATTATTCTGGCAGCTTTGGGTATCCA
>CAZFON010000076.1:0-7828 GCA_964520185.1 uncultured Planctomycetales bacterium
TTATTCGTATTCAAGCGCCTGCCTAAATACAACGCTGTTGCCAGACCTGCGATACCGGCATTCATGTGCACGACAGTACCGCCGGCATAGTCCAAGGCTCCCCACATATGGCCAGCCAAACCATCCGAGGCCCAGACCATGTGGGCAATGGGACAGTAGGCAAAGGTCAGCCATAAGATGGTAAACAGGACCCAAGCTGAAAATTTGACCCTTTCAGCGAAAGAACCAATGACCAGGGCCGGTGTGATAACGGCAAACATGCATTGGAAGATCATGAAGGCCTGATGGGGGATGGTTGCGGCATATTCACCCGCAGTATTGATATCTACCCCATTCATCATGAACCAGTCAAAACCACCGATAAAGGGTGCTAAAAAACCTTTGGTGTGGCCGAAAGCCAGGCTGTAGCCATAAACGACCCACAGTACGCTGACAATAGCCAAGCACATAAAGCATTGCATCAACATGCTTAACACATTTTTCTTTCTGACCATACCCCCGTAAAATAGGGCCAGTCCAGGTGCTGTCATGGCCAAAACCAAGGCCGCTGAGGTCAGGACCCATGCCGTGTCTCCTGAATTGATTGCTGGTGGTGGTGTTGTTCCCATTACGCTTTACCTCCTGTTTTATTACTGGTTAAACGATGTGTCCCTTCAAAGCCCAAAACAAGCCTACAGCCAAAGCCAGCTGGGCAAAAGCACATAACAAGGCCATAACTTCCGCATTTCTCATCATTGGTGTGTGGGATTGGGCAATTCTCATATGAATACCCTCCTTTTTTGGTCCCTTTTGGGCATAAAAAAAACCGGTTTTCTATGCGTCTTAGCATATAAAACCGGACTTCTTTGCCCTAAAATAAAAAATCCTCTTAAGTTGTTCTGCTACCCCAAGAGGACTATCAATGCCCGAATTTCCGTCCACAACGTCAACGCTGTGAACATATGTCTTTCAGCTACGTTAAAACTATAGCTGACCGGCAAACATTTGTCAAGAAAAATTTTTTATAAACCTTTGACAAGTCTCTCCGCATCCAACCAATCCTGATCTGCATTACCGGGTCCGCCATTGCGCTTGAGAAACAGTTCATACGCTTTCACGGCGATCTTCTGTTGTAAATCTCCATTAGACTTGGAAGATTTCTGCACTGCCGGCTCGACCTTGGTTTTGGGGATGTGGGACGTAACTGTTGTTCTTTTAATGGTGCTGGCGTGTATCATAAAACCCTCCCTAAGAAATGAAACTCCTTGTTGCCTAACCCTTTATGGGAGAGCATCCTACACCTATTGATACAATATTGTCAATGAAAAAAATTAAGGGACAGATGCCCGCAACTCAGACATAAGGATAATTGACTCGGCAATATCTTTCATTGAGCGGCAGGTATCCATGCTTTTTTTATGGATCAGGCGAAAGGCCGCGTCTTCGGAGAGATTGTTCATTTTCATTAAAATGCCCTTGGCCCGCTCAATTAATTTACGCGTCTCCAGGGCTTCCCTGGCTTTTAGGGCCTCTTCCATCAGTTTCGTGTTCTCCACAGCCACGGCCGCCTGGTTGGCAATGATCTGCAGTACATTGATCTCCTCTTCCGTAAAATGGTGCGGCTGCTTGGTATACACATTGATGACACCATTGGCCTTGTCCTTAACGATCATGGGGACCGCCACCATGGATGTCAGGCCTTCTTTCAGGGCCAGGTCGCGGTAAACATATTTTTCATCCTTGCTGACATCATAAACAACAGCAGGCTTTTTGGTTTTGATGACTGAACCGGTGAGGCTGCTGTCTACTTTAATATTGGGCTTGAGCTTATACTCCGGACTTAAGGATTGTGTGGCCTTGATGGAAAGTTCCAGGCCTTTTGCATCCAACAGCATGATGGAACATATTTTAGAGTTGAGCATCTCCGCAGTGACAACTACGATCAGATCAAGGATCTCTTCCAGATAGTGCTCGCTGATAATGGAACGGCTGACCTTGATAAGAGAGTCGAACTGCAAGGCCTTCTTTTTGGTTTCTTCAAATAGCCGGGCATGCTCAATAATGCCGCCTACCTGCTTGGCGATCATATCAATGAGGTTGACCGTCTCTGTGGAATAATCTTGTTGGCTTTTGTGCTGCACATTGACAACGCCGATGGCCTTTCCCTTATAAATGATAGGCACGGACAAAAAAGCCTCGTAACGGTCTTCCGGAAGCACATCAAAGCTTTTAAAACGAGGGTCCTTATAAGCACGCGCCTTGATGGCCACGGTCTTGTTCTCCATGGCCACCCAGCCGGTGATGCCTTCGCCGATCTTTAACACAACGTTGCCGAGCTCTTTTTTATGCGCGGTCTTGGAGGCCATCAGCACCAGATTCTGCTTGCTGTCATCAAAAAGATAGATAAAAACAGAATCCGCATCCGTCATCTCTGTAACGATCTTGACAAAAAGCTGCAGGGTCAAATTAAAATCCAGCTCGGAGGAGGCAATATCGACCACGTTGCGCAGGATCTTCAGCTCCTGGTCAGCGGTTACGCTTAACTTCTTATTTTTTGTCTTAACGGCCATAAGTCCCTCAGCATATCATAAGCGCTCGGGGTTTTCCACTATCCTCTTGACAATATGGCATTTATTTCTATGATTAGATTCTATGTCGCCTGTTTTCTTCTATATTTTTGCAGCGATTTTGATTGGGGCGAGCCTCAATGTGGTACTGTCGCGCCGTAATCCTTTATACAATGTCTTATCCCTGGTCATCGCTGTTTTCGCCTTGGCCTGCCTTTTTGTTCTTCTGGAAGCGTTTTTTGTAGGGATGATCCTGCTTTTGGTCTACGCAGGTGCCGTGCTGGTCTTTTTCATTTTTGTGGTCATGTGCCTGAACCTTAAGGCCGAGGAAGTCCAAAAAACGCAACAAAAGCACATGCGATGGCTTGGCACGACGGCAGGGATCCTCTTTGCCGTCTCTTTTTATTTTGCCTGCCAAAGCTTTATCAAGGCCACGGCCATGGGCGCTTCAACCATCCGCGGCACCGTCGAAACTATTGGCAAGGTCCTTTTTACGGATTATGTGCTGCCTTTTGAGCTGACGTCTTTCTTGCTGTTGATCGCGATCTTCGGGATCGTATCCCTGGCCCAGGGCGTGTTAAGCACCGGCAAAAATGAGGCTGGTTTATGATTACGCTGGCGCATTATTTATTCTTAAGCGGCATTATCTTTTCCATCGGCCTGGTGGGTGTGGTCACCAGCCGTAATGTGCTCAAAGTCCTTTTGTCCCTGGAGCTCCTGCTGGCTGCTTCCAATCTTTCTTTCGTGGCTTTCTCAAAATTTAACGGTGATTACGCCGGACAATTGATCGTCTTTTTCGTCATCTTGGTGGCTGCAGTTGAGGTGGCCATTGGTTTGGCCATCATCGTGTTAATGTACCGCCGCCTCTCGACGATCCAGGCGGATGAGTTAAAAGAAATGAAATGGTAGGTTTATGATCGATCCTCATTTGGTCTGGATTGCCTTTTTTGCGCCTTTGGCGGCATGTGTCCTTATTACGTTCTTTTTCTTGAACAATAAAACCTGCAGTTCTCTTTTAGCTATTGCCGGCATCCTCATTTCCTTTATATGCAGCTGCCTTGTCTTTGCCCAGATATTCCAGACCGATCCTCCCGGCTCATTGCAACAGTCTTATGCATGGATCCATACCGGCGCCTTGACCATTAATTTCGGATTTCTCATCAACGCGCTTGCCATCATGATGCTTTTGATCGTCACCGGAGTTGGCTCAGCTATTTTTATCTATGCCCGGGGTTACATGGATGAGGACCCCTCTGCCCCCCGGTTTTTCGCGGAATTAAGCCTCTTTGCTTTTTCCATGATAGGCATTGTCCTGTCCAATAATTTCATCCAGCTTTTTATCTTCTGGGAACTGGTCGGTTTAAGCTCTTATCTCTTGATCGGCTTCTGGTATGCCAAGCCGTCTGCTGCAGATGCCGGGGTCAAGGCTTTCCTGGTCAACCGCTTGTCTGATTTTGGATTTCTCACAGGGATCATTTTATTATGGAGCGTCTCCGATGGCGGGACAGGACGCAGTTTTCAGTTTACTGATCTGGTCAATGTGGTGCCTCATCTTGATGGCCATTTATTGACGATCATCGGCTTGTTGCTTTTCTGCGGCGTCATCGGCAAATCAGCCCAGATCCCGTTACACGTCTGGCTTATTGATGCCATGGAAGGCCCGACACCCGTCAGCGCCTTGATCCATGCCGCAACCATGGTGGCTGCCGGTGTGTACCTTTTGTCCCGCACCTTCTTTGTGTTCGAAGAATCCCCCACGGCGCTTCTTTTTATAGCGTATACCGGCGCCATCACTTCTCTCATGGCCGCCATCCTGGCCGTTGCTGAAAATGATATTAAAAAAATATTGGCCTATTCCACGCTCAGCCAATTAGGCTTAATGGTCATGGCGCTGGGATTGGGCGGTCCCATGCAAGGGATGTATCACCTGACCACTCACGCCTTCTTTAAAGCGCTTTTATTTTTGGGGGCAGGCAGCGTGATCTGTGCGTATCATCATCAGCAACAAAATATCTGGAAAATGCATGGTCTCTTGAAGCAGATGCCCATCACCGGTATCACCTTTCTCATTGGTACCCTTGCCCTCTGCGGTATTTGGCCCTTAAGCGGTTTTTGGAGCAAGGACGCGATTTTAGGTCTGGCTTATGAAAATAACTTAGGTCTTTATCTGATCGCGAGTACCGCCAGCTGTTTGACTGCCTTTTATATGGGGCGCCTGTTTTGGGTGGCGTTCTGGGGAGATCCGGTTCACCAACGCAGAAGCCATGAGCATGAAATTCACGAATCTCCGGCGGTGATGACCCTGCCTTTGGTCTTCCTGGCTGTTCTTTCAGCCATCGGGGGTTTTATGGGGATCCCTCATTTATTTTTCCCCCAGCAAGCGCCGGAAGCGCTTAACATAAAAGTCGCGGTCATCTCTTCCATCGTTGCCCTTTTGGGTCTGTTCTCTTCTTATATCGTTTACGGCAGCCGGCCGCAAGCTGATCCTTTGGCCACCAGGATCGTGGCCTTTTACGGGGTCCTGAAAAATAAGTTTTATTTCGACATTGCCTATACCTGGTACGTTGACCGCATCCAGCAGACCATGGCCATCTGCCTGGAGAGATTTGAAAAGATCTTCCTTGTCCGTCTATGCCTCGGTGGTGTTATCAATCTGGCCAGGGAAGGCGGAAAGACATTCCGTTATTTACAAAACGGCCTGGTGCAGTTCTACGCCTTGATCTTTATTCTTGGCGTTATCATCTTATTTCTTTTGATGGGGATTAAGTAAATGGGCCTTCCCGATCTTTCATGGATCATGTTGCTGCCTTTATTGGCCTTAGGGCTCCTTTGCCTGGTCCCGGCTGAAAGGACAAATCTGATCCGCCGGATCTCCGGTATTGCCGTACTATTGCCTTTTGTTTTGTCTGTCTGGGTTTATGCGGCTTACGACCATGCCCTCGGAGGTTTTCAATTCATCGTCAATATCCCCTGGGTCGTTCCCTTCGGGATCTCCTATCATTTGGGTGTGGATGGTATAAATTCCCTGATGCTCTTGCTCGTGGGGGCGACCTCTGTTTCAGCCATGCTGATATCTGCGCCCATCAAAGAACGCGTTAAGGAATATTACATTCTTTTACTGATCGCCATCATCGGCACCTACGGCGCTTTTCTTTCATTGGATGTTTTCTTTTTCTACTTCTTCCATGAAGTGGCTGCTATACCGGTCTTCCTGATGATCTCTATATGGGGTTCCGAACGCCGTGAATACGCCGCCATGAAATTGACCCTTTACCTGACAGCCGGCGCGACATTGGCCTTGATCGGATTAATAGCCCTCTATTGGACCAACGGTCTTCCTACTTTTGATCTACTTGCCTTGCAACAACAGTTGGCCCACCATCCTTTGCCCCTTCAAACACAAAATTGGATATTCATGCTCATTGTCGTCGGATTTGGTATCACTCTGACCCTCTGGCCTTTTTATACCTGGGCGCCAATGGGTTACGCAGAAGCGCCTACCGCCATCAGCATGCTGCATTCCGGGGTACTTAAGAAAATGGGTGCCTATGCCATCATCCGCTTTGCTCTTCCATTAATGCCTCAGGCCGCTCACGCCTGGATGCCCGTTATCGCCGGCCTGGCCATCGTCAATATCATTTACCTTGGATTTATCGCGCTGGCCCAGCGTGATCTGAAATATGTCTTAGGGTATTCCAGTTGCAGCCACATGGGCTATATCCTCTTGGGCCTGGCTTGTTTTAATACCATCGGGCTTAACGGGGGGGTGTATTTAATGTTCGCCCACGGCATCATGTCCGCCCTGATCTTTGCCCTGGCTGGTTTTGCCGTGGACCAAACCAAGACCCGCCAATTGGACGAATTAGGCGGGCTGCAGAAATGCATGCCATTTGTTGCTACCTGTTTTATGATGGCGGCCCTGGCTTCTGCCGGCGTGCCCGGATTTGCCAACTTTGTGGCTGAGATCCTGGTGCTGTTAGGCGCCTGGGACCGCTATCCCGGGCTTACGGTCTTTGCCATCCTTGGCCTTGTGGTGTCCGCCATATACCTGATGAAGGTTATCCGCCTGGTGTTTCAAGGTCCGCTGAATGTTAAATTTGCGAAACTTTCGGATGCACCAACGTTAACAATAAAATTCCCTTATGTCTTGTTATTGGCCTTATTAATCCTCGTCGGGTGTCTGCCGTCAGTTATCCTGACGCACATTGACACGAGCACCAAGACGATCGTAGAAAGCATGCGGTAATATGTTCCCTGTCATTGATTGGAGCCTTGTTTCGCTGGAGGTGCTTATTTCCATCATCCTGGTTGGGTTGGTGGTGGTGGACATTGCCTTGCCGTCCAAGTCGGACAAAGATTGGATCGGCATTCTTAGCTTTATTGGCCTGATCGGGCTGCTCATATTCTGGTCCACCCAATCCGGCCTCCGGGGGATCACCTTCAGCAACATGTTTGTCATTGATTCCCTGGCCTGGTTTTTTAAGGAATTTTTCCTCGTGGCCATGGTTTTTGTCTTTGCCATGACCAAGGAATTCTTTAAATCCTTAGGCGGGCGGCGTAATGAATTTTATTTGCTGCTGTGGCTGGCCTTGCTTGGCATGTGCCTCATGGCTTCAAGCGCGGATTTCCTGGTGCTCTTCATTTCCATCGAGATCCTCACCATTTCGCTCTATGTCATGACAGCCTATCTTAAAAGCGACAAATTTTCCATTGAAGCTGGGATGAAATATCTCATCCTGGGTTCCTTGGCTTCGGGGTTTTTCCTCTATGGTATAAGCTTCCTTTATGGCGCAACCCACTCGACCCATTTCAGCGTCATCCAGGCCTATTGCCAGAATCATGCCATGTCTTCGATAACGCTTTTTGCCCTGGTGCTTATCTTCTCAGCTGTTGGTTTTAAGATCTCAGCCGTGCCGTTTCATATGTGGGTGGCTGATGTTTACCAGGGCGCGCCCACCCCTGTCACGGCGCTTTTGTCCGTCGGCTCCAAGGCCGCGGGTTTTATAGTCCTTATCCGTCTTTTTTTGGGTGTTTTCGGCGCCTGGCATCCTGACTGGAGCCTGACGCTGGCCATTCTCTCTGCCATTACCATGACCTACGGCAATCTGGTGGCCATGTTCCAGACCAATATTAAACGCCTGCTGGGTTATTCCAGCATATCTCATGCGGGTTATTTGCTGATGGGTGCTGCCGCGGGTTCTGCGCTGGGGATCTCCGGGATCAATTTTTATCTTTTAGGGTACCTTTTTACCATTCTTGCCGCCTTCTTGGTAATTATCATC
>CAZFON010000077.1:0-7754 GCA_964520185.1 uncultured Planctomycetales bacterium
CCCTTGGTCATTTCGAGTACGCATATGTACCCGCCTTGCTTACATGGTGAGTATGACTCCAATAACTAGTATCACATTTTAAAGGGGGGGAGGCACCCTTATTTTCTGTTTTTATATAGTATATAAAGAAAAACCCCGCTGATTAAGCGGGGCTTTTCTTGAATAATCTATTCCTTTATGGAAAGATTACGGTGTTAAAACGCCACCAGTGCTGATGGTTTCCTGTTGGCTTCCAGTTTGCCCAACAGCGGCAGGGGTAGCCGTAACAGCATAACCAGTACTGGTAAAGGTGCCGTCATAATTGTAACCGGCGACCGGTACCTTGGCATTCATATTGTAGTTATTGTTAAGGAACGGTGGGCCGCTCACAGGTGCCGTTAACGCATCGACACTGGCCGGATAGTTACCGTTATTAGCTGTACCGAAAGACTCTGCAGCCGTTGAGATGGCCCGCAACGTAGCTTTGGCTAAGGCGTCATTGGATGACATCCTGGCGCGAAGCAGGTTGGGGATCGCGATGGCCGCCAGCAGGGCGATGATCGCAACCACGATCATGATTTCTACCAGCGTAAAACCTTGTTTTTTCCGAGTACACATAGTACCCTCCTTACGGTTATATGGTTATATATGACTCCAATAATATAGTATACACGACAGGTAATGATGTGCCAGTACTTTTTGGGGTATTTTTAACCTATAAAGTTGCTTGAAATTTCAAAGAAGTCAGTGCTATACTGTCAGCCGTGCAATTAAAATAATAACAACCTTACTACACAGAAAGAGTGCTTATGAATGAAGAGTTATGCACCCTTTGGAAATCCCTGGCCCTTTTACTGCGCAGCCACCCATGGCATGGCATACCTATAGGGGAGGATGCTCCTGAGATCGTCAATTCCTATATAGAAACAGTGCCTTCAGATACGGTCAAATATGAGATCGACAAAGACAGCGGTTTCTTGAAGGTTGACCGGCCGCAGAAATATTCCAGCATCTGTCCTACCCTTTACGGCTTTATTCCGCAAACCTATTGCTCTGAGCATATTGCCGACCATTGCCGTGAGCGCACCGGCCGCACGTCTGTGGTGGGGGACTTGGACCCATTGGACATCTGTGTGTTGACCGAAAAAGTGATCACCCACGGCGACATTATCGTGCGCGCCAACCCTATCGGTGGTTTCCGGATGATCGACAGGGGCCAGGCGGATGACAAGATCATTGCGGTCATGCACGGCGATGCGCTTTACAGCCAATGGAACAATATCGAGGACTGCCCGCGTTCGTTTACCGACCGCTTGAAACATTATTTCCTGACCTATAAAGACCTTCCTGATTCCGATGAGCGTATTTGCGAGATCACCCATGTCTTCGGCCGGGAAGAAGCCATGGAGATCATCCATTGTGCCCGCAAGGATTATTTGGAACGTTTTGCCAAGCTTGATGAGATGATGTCTCAAATCAAATGATGGTCCGACGCCTGTTGCTGGTGCTTGCGTTTTACGGGGCAATGGCCCCTTCTTTTTGCCTTGCCGGGGATGAGTTCAGCAAATACAATCCCGACATCATGAAGTATGAATTTGCCCGCAGTTATATCACGGCCTTGGGCTACATGAAGGACATCCATGACCGTTGGGCCAAGAATACGCCCAAGGAACATTCCACCCCCCAGAAACTGAAGATGATCCAGGTCACCATCAATGATCTGGCTTGGGACAATTCAGACCTTTTCATCATTAAGAATTACATGCGCAAATACCTGGTCTCGCCCAACATGCTCATGCGCAAGGTCGCGGACATGATGGTGGTCGCAACTGCCCGTGATATCCTCATCAACCACGAGGAAAAAGCGTTATGGCAAAAATGGTATGACTTGAATGCGGCAGGCCAGGCCACGTCCCCTAAGGAAAAAGAATTTCTTAAAAGCCAATATCTTTTGGAATTACAGCGCAAAGAAGCCAATAAGGACATGATCAAGGCCTCGATCATGATGACCAGGGTCCTCATGAGCGAAAAGAACAAGAATGGCAAGGGGCATCTTTTGGCCATCACGGCCCAGCAGCGCCAGAAATTATTGGACAAACTGGATTCCTTCGGCAGCGACACTTTGCATTGGGGCCTTGATTCAGGCCAGAACACGGAGGAAGGGTCCGTTGCCGTGATCCGCGAAGTCCTGGAAGATTCCCTTTGGACCACCATTGATGAGAAGTAGTTTTTTGCAAAGCCCGCAAGTCCTTGTCGTCGAAGCTTCTGCCGGCAGCGGCAAGACATCTGCCTTAGCCAAGCGTTATGTACAGTTGTGCCTGCATTTAGCTGATGCTCAAAGCCTGCCCCTGCAATCCATTTTAGCCATTACTTTTACCAATAAAGCCGCCTGGGAGATGAAGTCCCGGATCCTGGATTTCCTCAAACGCATCGCTCTTAAAAAATTAAAACCTTACGAAGTACAGGATATTCTTAAGCCTTTGGGGCTGGATGATGAGAGGGCGTCAAAGCTCGCCTTCGGGCTGATGAACGATGTGATCCGCCAATACCATTATTTTCAAGTCCAGACCATCGACAGTTTCGTGAATGTGTTGCTGGCAGGCTGCTCTTTTAAGATAGGGTTATCGTCGCGTTTTAAGATCCAGCGTAATTCCAAAGAATATTTGCAGCTCAGCCTTGATGAACTGCTGGACCGTGCTGAAGGCGAGGTGGAACTGCGCCGGCTATTCGAGGATTTCGTGCGGCAGTATTTATTCCTGGAAAACCGCTCAGGGTGGTTCCCGAGAAAAGACCTGCTGGAGGTCATTACGGAGCTTTTTAAGCAATACAATATTTTTCAAAAGCCGCTCTTGATCTATCCTTGCACCGAGGACCATGCGTCGCTGAAGGGCAAGATCTTTGCCGCGATGAAGGAACTAAGGGAGATTTGCCCTCCTCAAACGAACAAAAGGTTCCTCGAGCATATTAACTCTCTGTTAGCCGATGGCAACGGTCTTTTTGATGTGGATGACTTAGGCACTTATTGGTCGAAAGAAGAATTTCCAATCAATAAGGGCGGGGTAATCAATAAACAGGCAACGGGGTTATGGCGTCGGCTCAAAGAGCAGATCCAGGAGCTTTGCCGGCTGGAATCCCGCAGCATGTTCAATCCCTATGTGGCCTTATTTGAAAGATCGCTTGTCCTTTTCGGGCAATTGTCCCAACGCGATGATGTGTTGTTCCTGGAAGAACTTAACCGTAAAGCAGCCTTGCTTTTCGAGGATGAATTGGTGTCGGTGGAAGAGTTGTATTTTCGCCTGGCGGCCCGTCTGCAACATTATTTGATCGATGAGTTCCAGGACACCTCCTTAAGCCAGTGGCGTAATCTTAGCCTTATGGTGGAGGAGGCCTTGTCCCACGGCGGATCATTGTTTTATGTAGGGGACAAAAAACAAGCCATCTATGCTTTCCGCGGCGGAGAGAGCCGTTTATTCGATGCCTTGCAAAGACAGCTGGTCCGTTTTAATGTTCAGACCCTCACCCTGGATAAGAATTACCGCAGCTGCCCGGAAATCATCGCGTTTAATAACCGGGTCTTTAGTCTGGACAATTTACGTGATTTTCTTGGACGGCGCCTGATTGACGCCAGGGAACGCAAAGGCTCTGAAGTCCATTTTTCCGAGGAAGATTTTGAGCAGATCGCCAATACCTTCAGGCATGCAAAGCAAATGGCACGCGAGGACTTGGAAGGCGGAGCGGTGCGTGTTTTTTCCTTGGAGGGGCGCGTTAAGCAAGAAAGAGCTGAGGAACTCCGCCAAAGGCTGATCCCCATGGTCCGTGACATCGCTCGTCGTTTTACTTTAAGGGACATCGCCATCCTGACCAGAGGCAATGATGAAGTTGAAGAGATCACCCAGTGGCTCCTGCAGGAAGGCATCCATGCTTCTTCGGAGCGCAGCAGTGATATCAAGAATAATCCCTTGGTGGGCGAAGTGATAAGCCTGCTTAGCTTTTTGAATTCTCCGGTGGACAATGATGCTTTCGCGCAATTTTGTTTAGGGGCTCTTATGCCCAAGGCCACGGGAATTGCCCCGCAAGTTTTACGGGATTTCCTTTTTGATTGTGCAAGGAAGGCAAAGCAGGTGAAGGGCCTGTATTTTTACCAATGCTTCCGGGAGGCTTTCCCTCAGGTTTGGAAAGATTTTTTTGAAGACCTTTACCATCAGGCAGGGATATCTCCGTTGTATGAGCTGACAGCCGGTATCGTCAAGCGTTTCAATGGCGAAGGGCTTTTCCCTCAGTATCAGGGTTTTTTGATGCATTTATTGGAATTGGTCAAGAAAGAGGAGCTCGAAAGCTGTGATCTGTCGCATTTCCTTGAATATTATGAAGCTCTCGAGGGGCAGGAACGTTTTGTGCCCATGGCTGACGTGGATGCCGTCCAGGTTTTGACCGTACATAAAGCCAAAGGGCTGCAGTTTCCGGTGGTGATCGTCCCTTATTTGGAAATGGACATTAATGTGGGCAGCGGCGGCCGCGACGGCGGCCGGGCCTATGTCCTGGATATCAGGGATGAAGGCGTAAGCCTTATTCGTCTTAAAGAGACCTACCGCCAGTTCTGTCCTGAATTGCAGCAGACCTATGAGCAGGAATATAAAAAAGCGTTTTTGGTGGAGTTAAACAGCGTCTATGTGGCTTTGACCCGTGCCGTTGAAGAGCTTTATATTTTTGTGCCCTCAAGGGTGAACAATGCCGTGAATCCAGCCAGGTTTTTGGTACCGCAGGACAATTTGAGCAAAGGAGAGCCTTCGCAGGGCCCCGTGGCCCATCACCCTAAGCAAGCCGGCAAAAAGATCAAGGCGTTTGTTGCTGATCCCTGGGAAGGACTGGAAGAAGAGCTTTTTAAGGAACCTGCCTCTTCCGCGGCCCTGGCACAAAGAGGGGAATTCTATCATGCATTGTTGTCACATGTCGGGCATGTGCAGGAACAGGGCCTTGATGCGATGCTTTATCAGGCGTGGGAGCAGGCTTGCCGTTTGTATCCATCGCCTGAGGCTCAGGAAAAGATCGTAGAGGACATGCGTCATTTCATCAACCGCGATGACGTGCGGCGGTTTTTTTATTTGTCCGAAGGGACGCAGGTCTATTGTGAAAAGGAGTTCGTCAATAAATATGGGGACACCAGGCGCATCGACCGTTTGATCGTGCTTAAAGACGAAGCCTGGGTCGTGGATTATAAATTCTCCTCCGGTCCCCAGGCGCAATATCAAAAACAGATAGAAGAATACGTGGAATTAGTAAAACAGTTTTATCCGAAGCATAAAGTTTCAGGACATATTTTGTATTTAATGAAAGAATAATGAGTAAAATAATTACTGTCCCATTTACAGAAAATTTCCTGCCGCACGTCGTGGATCAAGTCTGCCGTTATTATGACGAACACGGCCAGGACCTTTCGCGTTTGTGCCTGGTCTTTGGCGGCCGGCGGCCTGCGCTTTTTATTAAAAGGGATTTGGCCCGTCGTATTGGCAAGGCGTTTATCCCTCCGCGCTTTTTTACCATTGATGATTGGATGGGCTATGTGGCCTATGGCGCAGAGGTGCCGTTAAGGGGCAATGACCTGGAGCATTGCTATTGTATTTATCAATTGGCGATGAAGGGTTGTCCCTGGGTTTGCCGTGGCAGGGAGACCTTCGCGCAGTTCTTGCCGTGGGCTCGTGAGATCCTGCATTTTATCGAGCAATTGGATCTGGAAGACGTGCCCTTGGATTCTCTTAAGGTCATCCGGGAGCATGCCGCCATTGGCTTTAGCGTGCCTGAAGATATCAATACTTTATTGATGCATTTAAGCGCCTTGCGTGAGCAGTTCCATCAGGAATTGGAAGGCAGGCAGTTGGCACCGCGCGGCTACAGGTACCTTCAAGCCGCCCGGCGTGTGGGGGAGTGCGACTTGAAGGGCTTTGATGAAATTTTATTCTGCAATTTCTTCTATCTGCACCGCACGGAGAACATGGTCATCAAGAATATTTATGACCGCGGCAATACAGTGCTTGTGATGCAGGGTGACCAGCGGCGATGGCCTGCGCTTTCGCGCATTGCCAAGACCTTTGACACGCCGGTCCTTGAAGGAAAAGATGTCAAGCCTACTTCATTCAACTTAAAGATATATGAGGCCTTTGATGCTCAATCGCAGGCAGGCATGGTCAAAGAGATCCTGGAAGGCATCCCCGGGCATGACCGTGAATCTACGGTCCTGGTCTTGCCCGATGCTGATTTCCTTACGCCCCTTTTGACCGCATTGGGCAGGGAATTCGGGGAATTCAATGTATCCATGGGCTATCCGCTCAAGCGAAGTGCCTTGTACACCCTATTGACGCTGATCATGGATGCCCAAAGACGGCGCAAAGAGGCTTTGTATTATACCAAGGATTATCTTTCTCTTTTAAGGCATCCCCTGGTCAAAAATTTAGACCTGGAGGGAGGCAAAGGGCTTGTACATATATTGGCGGCCAAAATAGAAGAAGCTCTCAAAGGCGAAGTTTTAACAGGCATTTCCGGCCGTTTATTTTTGGATCCTGATGCTATCCTGCATGATGATAAACTTCTTGATCTCGTGGTCCGATCGGCAGAGGGGACGGGCATGGCGGTGGGCATGGAGGACATTCAAAAAACAGCAAGGGAAGTCCACCAGATCTTTTTTAAGAATTTTGAAGATAACCGCTGCATGCTTGATTTGTCCAAAGCCTTACAGGGTTTTCTTGAGCTGATGCAGGCGCATAGCGAGGTTAGCAAATATCCCATTAATGCCCCCTTGGCACGGAGTTTGCAGGCCATCAGCGATGAATTAAAGAATGCCGCATTTGCAACGGAGTCCTTTGAGCCCAGGGACATTTTCAGGATCCTCGAAGACCGGCTATCTTCCCAGGTCGTGGCTTTCAGCGGCTCGCCCTTGCGGGGCTTGCAGGTTTTGGGCCTTTTTGAGACGAGGTCCTTGAATTTTAAGAACGTGATCGTGGTGGATGTCAATGAAGGGTTATTGCCCAGCTTGAATATTTATGAGCCTTTGATCCCACGCGAGGTGATGATCAAGCTCAACCTCGACCGCCTGGAACTGGAGGAAGAGATCCAGCGCTACGGCTTTATGCGCCTTATTTCAGCCGCACAACAGGTGCATTTGATCTACCAGCAAAACTCTGAGGGTGTCCGCAGCCGTTTTATAGAAGAGCTTATCTGGGAGAGGGAACAGCGGATGGGTATAGGGGCTGTTGAGGTCCTCCGCGGTGCTTTTGAGGTTTCCGTCGATAAGCATGAACGCAGTATCCCCAAGACCCGTGCCATCGTTGATTTTCTTAAAACTTTTAGGTTCTCGGCCACCAGCATTGATACTTATTTGCAAAACCCGTATCAGTTTTATTGCCGTTATGTGCTTGGCCTTAAGCCTAAGGATAATTTATTGGAAGACCCTGAAAGCCGGCATGTGGGCACCTTTGTTCATGAACTGCTGCAGGAAGCTTTTGGAAAATTCGCGGGCAAGAAACCCGTGCTGGATGCGTCCTTCAGGCAATTATTTAAAAAGATCTATGCGGCCCGTTTTGCAGACACCTTCGGCAAAGCCGGCCGCAGCGATACGTTTTTGATGGAGACCGTCCTGAAGGCCAGGTTGGAGAGATTTTTAGAAGTGGAAGCCTTGCGCTGCCAGTCGGATGTCAAAGAGTTGCTTTATGTGGAACGCAAGTTTGAAGATATGATCACCCTGCCGGGCGCAGGGCAGGTGCATTTGACTTACAGGGTCGACA
>CAZFON010000078.1:0-7711 GCA_964520185.1 uncultured Planctomycetales bacterium
TAGCCTTGAGCATCTTACTTATCGTTTTTACTATCATATTTCTTTTAGTCACCGTGACCTTGTTGCCTTTTTCCATTTTCAGCGTTGCAACCGCAGGCAAGGGGGTGGTTATTTCCGTAACAGCGCTGGTAGCCTTACTAGTTTGTCTTATTCCCACCACCATCGGCGGTTTATTGCCGGCCATAGGTATTGCGGGTATGGACCGCATGATCCAGGCGAATGTCATTGCCACCTCTGGGCGGGCCGTTGAAGCGGCGGGAGACGTGGATGTTTTGTTGCTTGATAAGACAGGGACCATCACTCTGGGCAACAGGCAGGCTGTGGATTTTATCCCCACCAAGGGCATCACCGTTGAGGCTCTGGCTGATGCCGCACAGCTGTCTTCCCTTTCCGATGAGACGCCGGAAGGGCGCAGTATTGTGGTCTTGGCCAAGGAGAAATACGGTATCAGGGAAAGGCAGACCAAGGAACTAGGCGCGCATTTCATTCCTTTTAGCGCTCAAAGCAGGATGAGCGGCGTGGATTTAGGGACCAGCCGCCAGATCAGGAAAGGTTCCGTGGACGCTATTGAAAACATGGTCAGACGCGCCGGAGGCTTTTTCCCTGAAGATTTAAAGACAACCATTGAAATCATTTCCAAGAGCGGGGGGACGCCCCTGGTTGTTGCCGAGAACATGAATGTGTTAGGGGTCATTCAATTAAAAGATATTGTCAAAGGCGGTATCAAGGAACGTTTTGCGGAACTGCGGCGTATGGGTATTAAGACCATCATGATCACCGGGGATAATCCTTTGACGGCAGCGGCCATTGCCGCGGAAGCCGGCGTGGACGATTTCCTGGCGCAGGCCACCCCTGAAACTAAATTAAAATTGATCCGTGACATGCAGACCGGAGGCCGGTTGGTCGCCATGACCGGCGACGGCACCAATGATGCCCCTGCCTTGGCGCAGGCAGACGTGGCCGTGGCCATGAATACCGGGACCCAGGCAGCCAAGGAAGCAGGGAACATGGTGGATCTGGATTCCAATCCCACCAAGTTAATAGAAGTGGTCAAGATCGGAAAACAACTTTTGATCACCAGGGGATCGTTGACGACTTTTAGTATTGCCAATGACGTTTCCAAATATTTTGCGATCATTCCAGCAGCCTTTGTGGGGACCTATCCGGCATTAGGGGCATTGAATGTTATGCATTTGACCACACCCCAAAGCGCGATCCTTTCCGCAGTTATTTTTAACGCGTTGATCATTATAGCCCTGATCCCGTTGTCTTTGTTCGGTGTTCCCTATCGGCCGGTGGCCGCCAGCCGCTTATTGAGAGACAATCTTTTGATCTATGGGGTAGGTGGGATCTTGGCCCCGTTTGTCGGCATCAAGTTGATCGATATGATCTTAGCAGCCATGCATTGGGTGTAAAAAGAGGAGGATTAAAGATGTTTTTTGCTCAACTTAGACCAACGTTTGTTTTATTTATATTATTTTCCGTGCTTACCGGGATCATTTATCCGCTTCTCGTGACCGGTATCGCTCAATCGGTATTCCATAGGCAAGCTGAAGGCAGTTTGATGGTCGCCGGCGATGGCAAAATTTTAGGGTCCTCCCTGATCGGACAAAATTTCGATGATCCAAAATATTTTTGGGGCAGGCTGTCAGCGACGAGTCCGGCTTATAACGCTTCAGCTTCCTCGGGTTCCAATTTAGGACCAGCAAATCCCGCCCTATTGGATGTGGTCAAAGGCAGGATCGCGGCTTTAAAAGCAGCCAATCCTAATAATAATGATCCGATCCCGGTGGACTTAGTGACTTCTTCAGCCAGTGGATTGGACCCTCATATCAGTTTGGCTGCCGCGAGTTACCAAGTGGCACGAGTGGCCCGTGCGCGGGGATTGACACCGCTTGTGGTCAGTCAGATCGTTGACCAACACACCCAGGGCCGTTTTTTGGGAATGCTCGGGGAGCCGGTGGTGAACGTGCTGCAGATCAATCTCGCCCTAGATCAGTATAAAAAATAAAATACGTTTTAACCCCTACCTAAATGCAGTATTATATAGGTCATGGAACGACCCAATCCTGACGCTATACTTGCCAGAGTCAAGGCGGAAGACGGCCATCGAGGCAAGCTGAAGATATTTTTTGGCATGTGCCCCGGTGTGGGCAAGACCTATGCCATGCTTCAAGAAGCACGCCAGCGCCAGAATGAAGGCTTTCGGGTGCTGGTGGGGGTGGCCATGACCCATGGCCGTGTCGAGACCAAGGCCCTTCTTGAAGGCATGGAACAGATCCCGTTAAAACAAGTCAATTATCGCGGCATTACGCTCGAGGAAATGGATATCGATGAGATCCTCAGGCGGCACCCGCAATTGGTATTGGTGGATGAGCTTGCCCATACCAATGCTCCCGGCAGCCGTCATCCCAAACGATATCAGGATGTCCTGGAGATTTTGGCTGCAGACATTGATGTCTTCACTACCCTTAATGTTCAGCATGTGGACAGCCGGAGGGAGGACATTTTTGCCGTTACCCGCGTCTCCGTCGGGGAAACAGTTCCGGATACCATCCTTGATGAAGCTTCTGAGATCACCTTGGTTGATCTCTCCCCGCAAGCTTTGCACCAGCGCCTGGCAGAAGGCAAGGTCTATGTCCCTGACCAGGCCCAGGCTGCTACGGTCAATTTTTTTAAAACGGAAAATCTAACGGCTTTAAGGGAAATGGCCCTGCGCCTGACCACGGCGCATGTGAACCGGAACCTGCGTTCCCTGATGTTGGCCAAAGGCCTCTCAGGCCCCACCCGCAGCGGCGAGCGCATCCTGGTGGCGGTAGGCATCACTCCCTATTCGGAATCTTTGATCCGTATGACCCGGCGCTGGGCCGGGATGCTGGATGCTTCCTGGATCGCCTTGTATGTGGAAGGATCGGCGTCGCTTACCGAGGAACATAAAGAGCGTTTGATGAAAAATTTGGCCCTGGCCCGTCAACTGGGGGCGGAGATCATCCATCAAGTGGGGGATGACCTGGCCCAGGTCATCATCGATGTGGCCAATAAGGAGAACGTCACCCAGATCATTGTCGGCAAGACCATTGAGAACAAATGGCAGAAATTTTTGGGAAGGCCCACGCTGGCGGACCGGCTGGTGGCTTTAAGCGGGCAGATCGACGTGCACATGGTGCGCATGTCATCTTCCATGGAAAAGAACTTTCCCCTTCAACCCAAAGAATTCTTGAACAAGCTAAAGCCCAGGGAATATGTCTTGAGCTTTTCGATGTTTGCCGTTGCGACCGTAGTGAACATTTTTTTGGAAAAATGGACGGGTTACCAGACCACCGGCCTGATGTACCTCTTGACCGTGGTTTTAAGCGGTTCTTTCTTGGGCAGGTCCGCGGCCTTCATGTTGGCGGCTTTAAGCGCCCTGGCCTGGGATTTCCTGTTTATCCCGCCCAAATACACCCTTAGTTTCAGGAGCAGCTATGATATGGGGCTGCTAGTGATGTTTTTTATTACGGCCCTGATGATGGGCTTCATCACCTCCAAATTGCGGCGGCAAAAAGAAGTTGAACAAAAACAGCGAAGGCGTTCGGAATCGCTTTATGAGTTAACCCGGGCACTGGCGCTCAGCACGGACATTGTGCAAGCCATGAAGGTGGCAACCAACCAGATCAACATGCTTTTGCAGGGCAACAGCAGCGTGCTGATGACCGATGAGAATGAACAGCCCCTTTTTGAGAACCATTTAGGCGACCATATCGAGATGACGTACAATCAAAAAGGCATGGTCCAGTGGGTGGTGGCCAATAAAAAAGCGGCAGGACGCTTCTCCGATACCCTGCCCAACCAGCCATTGATGTATTTGCCGCTCATGTCGTCGGGCCAGGTGAGGGCGGTTTTGATCATCAAGCTTTTGGACGAAAAGCCCCTGGACCTCGCCCAAAGGACATTGCTGGAATCCTACATGGCATTGATGACGGTGATGCTGGAGAAAGACCAATTATTGAAGATCTCCCGCGAAGCCAAGATGAAGGAAGATACGCAAAATTTGCAAAGTGCGCTTTTCGATAATTTATCACACGAATTAAAGACGCCGGTGACCATTATTTCGGGGTATTTGGATGCATTGATCTTATATCACCAATGGCCCAAGGAGGCCATGGACCTTTTGGAAGAGTGCCGTTTGGCCTGCTTGCGCCTGACCAGTGGTGTTGATGCGGTCCTGGATCTGACCAAGCTGGACACCGGGAATTTAAGCCCTAATTTTGCCTGGTGCGAGGTCAAGGATATCATCGAGCAGGCGCTTAAACAGGTCGTTACCCCGGCCGATGAAAAGCGCATCCATCAGGATTGCCCTCCGGGCCCCTTGTATGTGAATGCGGATTTTTACATGATCACGCAGTCCCTGAAAAATATCGTCCATAATGCCCTGGTCCATGGCCCCGAAGGCGGAGAAATTGATATCCATGTGCGCATCATTGATCAACAGGTCAGGATCAGCGTGGTCGACCAGGGGGAAGGCATTTCCAAGGAGACCTTGACTAAGATCTTTGATAAGTTTTACCGGGGAACAAAGACCAAAAAAGGCGGTCTGGGTCTGGGGCTTTCCATAGCCCGCCGTTTTGTGCAATTGAACGAAGGTGATATCGAGGCGGAAAATTTGCATCCCAAAGGTTTCATGGTGACCATCACCTTGCCCATCGCGGAGAGGGAATTCAGGAATACCCGCCTGCCGGAGTTGGAATAGATGTCCAAGGGTTTAGTACTTGTCATTGATGATGAGCCGCAGATCCAAAAGATGCTGGGTGTCATTCTCACTCATGCCGGCTATGAGATCATCAATGCTGACAATGGTGAAAAAGGATTGGCTGCCATCGTCTATAAAAAACCGCAAGCCGTGTTGCTGGACATGGGCCTGCCGGACATGGACGGCCTTCAAGTGCTTTTACGGATCAGGGAGTTCAGCGATGTGGCGGTGATGATCGTTTCTGTCCGCGGCCAGGAAGAGATCAAGGTCAAGGCCCTGGAAAGCGGGGCGGATGATTATATTACCAAGCCGTTTTCCGCCTTGGAGCTGACGGCAAGGCTTTCGGCGGTGCTAAGACGAAAGACGACACCAGGGGTGGTCAATGAAGTGTTTGACAATGCCGGCCTGCGCGTCGAATTTAATACGCGTACGGTCACGCACAACGGCAAGCTGTTGAAACTCACCTCCATTGAATACGGTCTATTGTCGTCGTTAATTAAAAATTCAGGGAGAGTGATGACCATGCGCCAGATATTAAGGGAAGTCTGGGCAACGGAAAACGACCAAAAAACCAATTCCGTGCGGGTCTATTTGAACCACTTGCGCCAAAAGATCGAAGACAACCCGGCGCTTCCTAAGCGTATCATCAATGAACCCGGTATAGGGTATCGCTTTAATCTGCTTTAACATGACACTTTTTCTAATTTTATTTCTGACATCGTTTATTTCTCCTGCCCTGGCCCAGACGTCCAGTCCTTCGTTGCATGCCGATGCCGTAGCCATCTCCAGCTCGGGAGAAGCCATTGGCTTTGATGACCTGGTGTTCTCCCCGGAGATCCATAAGGTGCTGGTCCCAGCCGGGAAGACAGGGAAAATTTATCTGATCGATCCGGTGAGCTCTGAGATCAGTAGCCTTGGAAAGCTGGGGGAGGTCTCGTCAGCAGATGAAGGGTACGGGTATCTATTTGCCGTAGACCACAGCACGCAAGAATTGAAGGTCCTTGATGTGAATACAGGTTTGGTCGTGGCTGGCGCAAAGCTCTCAGCGGATGCGGATTTTGTACGTTATGTGGGTTTCAGCAGGGAGGTATGGGTCACGGAGCCGCACAAGAACCAACTTGAGATTTTTAAACTTGAATTCCTGGCTGACCTCCCGCCACTGCTTCATCTGATAAAGCTTATTCAAGTCAACCATGGCCCCGAGTCCCTGGTGATCGATCACCGCCGTGGTAATGCTTATTCTAATCTGGGTGAGGTGACGGCAGGCATCGACCTGGTAAGCCACCATATCGTTGATAAATGGGTCAACGGCTGCGAAAAACCACGCGGCAATGCCCTGGACGATCAAAGGGGTTTACTTTTTGTCAGTTGTGCCGAAGGCAAGGTCATGGTCTTTGATCTAAACGAACAGCATAAAAAAATAGGTAGTTTGACTGTCGATCCGGGAGTGGATGTGATAGGGTATAACCCAAGGCTTTCCCATTTATATGTGACCAGTTCCAAAAATGCCACCCTTTCTGTCCTCGAAGTCTCCGTCCAGGGGGATCTTTCTTTGTTGAGCGTCAGCCTGGCTGTTGAGAGAGGGCATTGCGTCGTAGGGGATGACCAGGGCAATATCTGGGTCTGTGATCCCCAGCATGTGCAGCTGTTACGATATAAGGATATGTAGTCAGTTGTCAGGTGAAAGTTAAGTCTATGACGGAAAAATTGAATAAGGTCGCACAGATCACGGTATATTTTTGGATCTTGAAGATCTTGGCTACGACCTTAGGCGAAACCTCGGGTGACTTGCTTTCCATGACCTGGAATTTGGGCTATGTGACAAGCCTCATGATCACGATGTGCTTTTTTTTGTTCGTGCTCCTGATGCAGCTGAGGACCCTTAAATTCCATCCTGTCCTTTATTGGTCGGTCATCGTAGGGACAACGTCCGTCGGTACAGAGATATCCGATCTGATGGACCGGACCTTGGGCCTGGGGTATCTGAAGGGCTCTCTTATCCTGTTTTTTTGTTTATCGATGACCCTGGCTGTTTGGTATCATAGAGAGAAAGACCTTGAGGTTTATCCCATCTATGAAAACAGGAAAGAAATGTTTTTTTGGATCGCGGTTTTGTTTTCGAATAGTTTGGGCACTGCTTTTGGGGATTTTTTAAGCGATAATTTGGGTTTAAGTTTTGCCGGAGGGGCCCTGGTGTGTGCCGGCGTTATTGCGCTGATCGTCTTGTTACATTATTTCAGCCGCATTAATCAGATCGTATTATTCTGGATCGCTTTTATTTTTACACGTCCTTTTGGTGCCACCTTCGGCGATTTGTTGACCAAACCCTATGCCAAGGGGGGTCTTAATTTAGGGACACTTCATGCTTCCACGGTCACTATTTGTTTGTTATCTATAGTATTGTTTTTTGCACATCTGAATAAATGCAATGATTAATCCACGAAAACATCCATATCATCGTCCAGCACCGGTAAGGCGGGTGAATGAAGCGGAAAAGAAATTTCTGGCCGGGACCCCCATAGATCCCTCACCGCGCATACGCCTGGAAGCCGGAAGCAAGGAACTGACCATGCGCGCCATGGACCTGATCTGTCCTATCGGCATGGGACAGCGTGGCCTTATTGTGGCACCTCCGGGATCAGGCAAGACCACTTTCTTAAAACATATCTGTCAGGCCGTGGGGCAGGGCATGCCGCAATTAAAACTTTATTGCCTGCTCATCGATGAACGGCCCGAAGAAGTCACGGATTTCAAAAGGACCATTCCAGGCGAGATCCATTATTCTTCATCAGATCAAAGTTATGAGCACCATATTGAGATCGCGGACAAATTGATGCAGCAGGCTTTTGGGGAAGTGGCTGAAGGAAGGGACGTGATGATCGTTATCGATTCCCTGACGAGGCTTGCGCGCGTGCATAATGCCCAAATGCCTTCCAGCGGCCGTACGATTTCCGGGGGGGTGGATGCCCGCGCCCTTGAGGT
>CAZFON010000079.1:0-7685 GCA_964520185.1 uncultured Planctomycetales bacterium
CTTCCGATCTCCTTCCTATCCAACGTCAATAAAAATGATTCCGCCATTTCCCGGGAGACCTTTCGTTCCACCAAGCTGGTCGGCAGGATCTGTTCTATGGCCGTTATTTCTTCAGGACTTAAATTTTGCTGCCTTTGCAGGATTTGCCATCGCAGGATCTTTGCGGTCAGGCCTCTTGCTAATAAACCTTGTTCCATGCTTGCCACGGCAGACGGAAGAATGACCCCCGATATAATCCAGCCTTCCTGTACACTGGCCCTGACCATATTATTAAATTTGTCTGTTCTAAATAAGTGCTGGATTTTAAAATAAACAGATACAGCCTCCCTGAGAATTTGGCGTTGGCGCTCATTAAATCCAAGC
Organism: uncultured Planctomycetales bacterium; assembly: GCA_964520185.1. Taxonomy (GTDB): domain Bacteria; phylum Omnitrophota; class Gorgyraeia; order Zapsychrales; family Fredricksoniimonadaceae; genus JABDGZ01. The sequence goes on from CAZFON010000079.1 coordinate 364, forward strand.
TTATCAGCCACGTTCTTTAATACATCATTCTGAATATCAGGACGGATATCCCCAAGGGCACCCTTATTCATGACATCCATTTCTGCGACAAGTTCATAGGAAGGCCTTGCTACTTCCTTCTCATTTAATTCAATGATCTGACGGCGGCTGTTAATAACAGACTGGATCCGGTTCTGAAGGTCAGCCGTCTTCGTCAGTACAGATCGCCCAAGACCGACCCTTTTTAGGTTTAATGCCGCCTTATTGATCATGAGCTGTCCCCGCTGCTTCAAATTAGCCAGTCTGGGAGCCTTGGCCATGGAAACCAATTTTGCGCCCACATCATGCTTGACGAGTGACCATGCCCTGAGTTTCTTGGCTTGAAATTTCTGTTCCTCCGGTAAATTGACCGCGAGGGCCAGGGCATCAAGGGTCTTGTTTGCTGAAAGAATATCCGTAGGGAAAAGCCAGATAGCCGTGGTCAGCGCCTTCATGAAATCTGCGTAAGCCTGCACTCCTTCAAAACGCTTGCTTGTGACGATGGTCAAAAGTTCATTCATCTCATGTTTGATATCAAGCCCCCGATTGAACAAGGCACCGATCTCCCCATTCAAGACTGAACGCTGGTCCTCGATATTTTGGGCAGTCCTGTCTCTGCTGCCAACGGCAACATTATCCGATTGGGCAATGATGCCCTTGATCCCGTTAATTATCATTTCCTGGTTTTGGAGGATCACCCCATGCATAAATTCCTTGGCTGCCTCGCGCTGACTTTCGTTAAAATATCCGATAAAACCAAGATCAATAAGCGAGATCCCCTCATCCACCATGATATTATCGCTATGCAAGTCTGCATGGAAATGCCCGTCCTGAAAGATCATATACAAGAATAATTGCCGTAGTTCCTCAACGATGGTTGCAGGAGTGACCTTGGGGTTCGGCACGCGGCCATCCATGATCTTACCTCCTTCGACCCCACGGGCCCTCTCTTCGATCAAGACCCATGGCTTATCGCCGACGAAAATTTTTGGCACTTGAATATCAACCGCTAGGCCGGGATGTTCTGCTTTGAATCTCGCCACAGTCCCTTCAATGATCTTGAAATTAGCCGCTTCATTACGAAAATCTTTTTCGATGGTGATCCATTGTTTTACAGGTTCCACCAAATATTGAGCGTCCTTGCCGTATTTCTGTTTAATGAATTCCAAGGCCTTGTCAAAAACATGGAAATCTTCATCGACGGAGCGTTCCAAATTAGGCCTCAAGGCCTTGATAACAACTTCCTTCCACTGACCATCGACCCTGTACCAGCCTTCATACACCTGTCCCATAGAAGCGGCCGCCAAGCGCTTGCCTAATCGAACATTGTTAATATCGATCCCCGCCTGCTCCAGCATCTCCAAAATGGAAAATTTACTGACAGCCGGGGCATTCGATTTCAACGAGGCCAGGTTACTGCGTAATCTGGGATCGCGGATGATCGTCTTGTTCTCGGAAAGGATCTGCCCAAGTTTGACACCCACCGGTCCAAGGGCCGCCAGGAGCACGGCCAGCTTTTCACCGTCATTCATGCGGGACAGCTTTTGCTGGTCCTTTAAAAGCCCCATGACCAAACTGCTCCGCCGGGAGGGAGAATATTCCTTTAAAACGACCTTAAAAACATCCTGTACTATCCCGTAAGTCTGCTCATCCAACGCTTCACCGAATTTGTCTCTGGTACCCGGTTTCTTAAAGAAATGATTGAATAAAGTGTCCGCAAATTTAGACATCAACAATTCATCTTTTTCACTTTGCGGTGAGAAAAGGCCGTTCTCACCTAAAAACAGATTTTCCAGGATCTTGACACGGTATTGCTCGGGCAGGATGGAAACGTGCAACGGAAGATCTGAGAAATCAAGATTGAATTTATCGGCAAGCTGCTGGATCAATCCCGGCTCAGGGAAATTCTTGCTATCCAAGACCCAGAAAAGCAGGCCCACCCTGTCTTCTCTGGATGCCGCGCTTAGAAGGGCCTTCATCATCTGCAAGGCGTAATTGGCATTGGTCAGCTCCTCATCGTACTGTACGTTTTGATGGATACTATACAGACGCCGTATCTCATCCAGTTGTTTTTTATTGATGATGCCCTCGAGGTCCTGATCAGAGCCCACCTCATATCTTTCCAGGAGTTCATTGATATAACTGTCGCGTATTTCACTCGCCAGGGGGAAAAAGCCTTGGATCGCCTCCAATTCTTCCTGGAAACGCCGATTGGGATTGGCCTCACGGTAAATTTTTAATGCGGTGGCGCCCATGCGCAATTGGCGCTGGGGATCGGCAACCAGAGGGATAGTCTTGCGGTAAAAGTCCAGTATTTCATCAACCCTCCCCTGCGATATTCCCAAGGGGATTTCATTGCCTTTATTGTCCTTGGCATTGATCTTTTCCCATTGCAAAGGCGTCATGACAAACATGGTCTCGAACATCGCGTAACGGTCTTTCAGACGGCCGGCGGCCCTCTGGCGGGCGATAAAAAGACCGATCTTCTCACTGGCGCTCAAATCGATCTGCGGCACCAATGCCCTCTCCCAGCTATCAAGAAAACCGTCTCTAAAGAGCGTCGGCTTCTTCAAAAAGAACCTTAAAAACTGCAATTTCTTATCCAAGCTTACTTCCGAAGACAACATATCATTGACCTGGTCATTGTAATGCTTAAATATCCTGGCCTTGACGCCCTCCAGATCAACGGCCTCGACCATGGCATCCAGGTATGGGCGCCTGGTCTGGGAAGGTTCCAGGGCCTTTTGTTGCAAGGAAGGTATTTGCGGTTCTGTCATCCAGTCAGCGTAATAATAAAACATTTCCAGGCCTATGGGAGTTTTTGATAACTCCTCGGCAAAACGGTCCATCTCCTCATATCCACCCAAAACGCCTATTTTCTTTAATTGTTCAAATAAATCTCCGGCTTTTTGCCGGGTTTGAGCATCGCTCAGGTTTAATCTTAAAACCGATCCCACCTGGAGGGCCAACAAGTTATCAACTGGCTTAAGGCTGGGGGTCATGGTCGCTATTTTAGGGTCAAAATTTCCATGGGAATCGACTTTTCCTATATCACAATGCCAGTCCCATATCTCTCCAAATGATTGACTGCTGATCTTTTGGGGCGAACCCTGCTGTTCCAAGGATTTTAGGATCAAAAGTTTATCCAACATCTTGTTGATATCATTGATCGAAGAGACTCCTTCCGCTCTTCCCCGCCGGAACCTATTATTGGCGCTGACGGCATTCTGCCCCTGGGCGATCGTCTCTAGCTGATCGATATTAAAATCGAATATGCGGCGGAAGAGCCACTGCTTCATCACCGCATCGACCACATTCTCTTTCTCTGTTTCGAACAAAGATACCGGGACCTGATGGGCCTCAAGGGTCAATGTTTTCTCCTTACCCAAAGCTTGGGCTTCGGCAGAAAGTTCTTCATATCGGCTCTTGGACATTTGGCCTAAAACAAAGCGGTCTTGAGGGGCATCATACTTGGTTGAATACGGAGCTATCTTATCGATCTGCCATAGTCCTTCAGCGGCGATCTTGCTTAAGATTTCAAAAGCCTCCTAAGGCGTTATCACCTGGCCTATGGCATCGGCAAGTTCTTTTTCATTCATGGCATCCAATTCCGTCTTGCGGTCCGCCAGCTTTTGGCGCCACAAGCTTATCAGTTTTAAATTGACATAACCGTTAAAGAAATCAGTATCTAAAAACCTGTCCGCAGGCCTGTTTTTGATCAACCAGTCGCAGGCTTGGCTTAAATTCGCCATTTCCTCATCGGTCTTGGCGACCGTGGTGATATTTTTAGGTAAAATATCATTGGTCAGGCTCCAGACGAAGCCGTAAATATCAGCATCAAACATCAGGCCTTTAAGCCTGTCTCTTAACTGCATGGGAGCAAAGGTACTGGTCATGAAATCCTTTTGGTCAACAACCATGCTGAGCAAAACCTGCTTCCTGAATAAAAAGCTGAATTTCTTGAGAAAATCAATAAATAGATCCTGCCTTTCCTGCATTGAAGATGGGTTTAGCCTTTCAAGCTGATGGACAAAGACATTTACCGCGTCATCAGGTTTATCCTCCAATTCAAACATATATAACTGTTTGTCCAGGGAACGGTTATCATCGATCAACGCATCCTTGCTCATGCCGGAGGCAGCCGGCATTTCAGAGACAAAAATATCACTGAAGATCTGCCCCTGTTCCGCCCCTGACCATTGGGCCAGGACCGGCAAATAGCGGTCTGTTTCCTGACTGATATTTATGTAAAGCTTTTTCCTTGCCGCATCAGCCACTGTCCAATTTTTATTTGTTTTCAATATAAAATAAAGCTGAAGCCATTGACGGAATTGAGGGACCTCTTCTGCATTTATCCCATGACTGACCAGCCATTCCAATGTTTTAGGGTCTGCAAGAAGAAGATCAATGGTCGTTCCCAATACCGCGGTAAATCCTTCAGGCTCATCGATCTTGGTCGAATTCTTGTTCTGTAACAAATTATTGGCCTGTCCGGAAGCGCTGAATACATGGTCAAGACTAAGGGCTTCTATCAGTTTGCGCCTTTCCTGTGGAGTATCCGTTGGCCAAGTGGTGATATCTTTCTCATAAAAACCTGAGTTGGACCTTTCCAATACTACTTCGCCCAATTCTATATCATTGGAATCCAGACCCAACTGCCTGGCCACACCGCCGGCATTGGCACGTGTTAAGTCACGCAGGGCCATCTGTTGGTCCAGGCTTTTTTGGCCGTATAAACGGTAAATGGCAAAAGGCTGTTGAGCCAGCCCGTCCACAACTGCCTCCACGGCAATCGCATCTGTGGCTGATCTGGCCCTTGTAACGCTTCTTTCCCATTGTTCGTTATTTAAAGAAGCCTGATTGATAAAATGATCATAGAATTGTGTCTGGTTAAACCTTTCGTTTAAATACCTTAAAGCAGCATCGTGGAACATTCTTATTTGATCCAATACATTCACCTTAACGTCAAGGGGCATATCGGAAACACTGATACTATCCTTGATCTTAGATATTCCCGAATTAAGCATCTGATTGGCCCGTTCAATGGAGCGCTCTTGACTAAAAGGCTGCATGTCGGCCGCAGAGAGTTCCGGGACAGCGATATTTTCATCACGGTTCAACCATCGGCCTAACACTCCTTGGCTGCCGCTTAAAGGCAGGCTGGTGATAGGCTCCGTGGGGATCAGCCGGCCTCCTGCTAAAGCACTGATCGTGTCCAGCACATTGCTGACAAAAACCTCCCTTGCAAGATCATCTTCTACCGCCTGCTGCCGGCTCACCGCAATAGGTATCTGGTAGGCACCGGCCAATCGTACAAGCCTTAACCCCTCCAAAACCTGGTTGATGTTCTTGGCATCCCCAATGACAGCCAAAGCATCTTGACGTGAATGGACATTTTCTGCTTGTAAGCCTAGATGCTTGTGGTTCCAATTCAGGAATTCATCTATTCCCAAATTTTTCATGGGCAGGATCATCCCTGGTATCCCGCGGTCGGAATTAAATATTTGCTGCAAATAAAGCACCCTGTCCTTGGGATGGGGATGGTCCTGGAAAACTGATTCTCCTACTGTCTCATAGGTCATGTCCCTCAAAAATTCCAGCATCAGGAACGATGCCTGCGGGTTATACCCCGACAGTCCCATGATCATACCGCCGTTGGCATCAGCATCATGCTCAGCCTGTCTTTTTAACTGCAGGATCTCCTGCTTGAGGGCCTTGTTTTGCGACAAGTCTCCAAAGGAAATGCCTTCAAACGCTGTTTTCTGCATGATATGGCGCATTTCATGGGCCAACACAAAGGCAATAATATCTTCCGTCATGCTTATGCCTTTCATCCGGCAATAATGCGCTATTTCATTGATAAGTCCGGTGGTGATATATACATCCTGGTGTCCTTCAAATACCCAGGCGTTGACCGTGGGAGATTCCACCAAAAACAGCTTTCCTTTTATAGGAGCCAATCCCGATAAGGCGGCCAGCCTGTTATATCCCTTGACCAAATTGTCGTATATCCCGAAAATTTTATCTCCCGTAACGCTTTCTCCCCGTTGAATAAAACCATTCCGGTATAATAATTTGGTATGTTCTTTTAAAATATGCGCCTGGACCTCCTGTTCGATCTGACGCCTTGTCCTGTCTGTGGTCTTCACCAAAACATCGACAAAAACATTAGTGCGGTTATCAGGTCCCAAAGGGGTGGGCGCTAAATGGTCTTCTATTAAATCCGATCGTATTTGGGCAGGCAAAGGTGCTGGCAACGGCGCCTCCGGCAAAATTGCCGCAGGCTGTTTCAACGGCAAAACATTCTGAACATGTAAAACAGTAGCGACAGGATGATCGGGGATATCCTGGTTATTTTCCCTTGATCGAGCCAGGGCGCGCATCTGTCTTTGAAGCATAAAGCTGCGTATAAACCGATCGGAAGGTGTATTCGATAATCGGGTTTTTATTTCCAATTCAAATTTATCTAAATTTAGTTTTGCCTGCTGCCTGACAACAGTGTCTTCATTCTTATCGCTTAAGACCCGTTCATTGGCGGCATACCCGTCTAACTTGGGCAACAGGCTTACGCCCAAGGAACGCAATCTTTGCCATTCCACCCTGTCCCCATAACGGCTATCGTAGGTCTTTGTCTCCTCCATCAGCTGGTTATAAATATCAATATTCATAGAATAAAAAATACTGCCGTCCCGGGGGATAAGCTCGCTTAAGGCAGCGATCCTGGTTTGATAATCATGGTCATGACCCAAGGCAATTTCACTAAAAAGAATATCCCGGAAACGTGAATCAACCTCAGCTCCTCTGGCTTCTTCAAAGAAATTTCTGCTCAAGCTTTTATGGCGCTCGGCAAAGCTTCTTAATGATTTCCAGGGGACCTGGACATTTATATCGACCCCTGAAACGCCTATTCTTTCAATAAACCTGTCCCAGAGCTTGTCCCGGTTATCAGGATGCGACAGATCAATTAACCTGCTAAGTCCAATATTATTTTCATCCCTGAATTTGATGAGAGATCCCAACATATCATCCAAGGCGGCGTCAGGTTGGGGGACCAAAAGATCATTTAATTTTTGCACCGCCTCCGGCTGCAGGCCAAGAAGATCACTAAGACCGGAAGCCGCCTCCTTATCCAGGGATGAGAGCCTTAAATACGCCATGATCTTCGGATCCCCTGATGACTGCCTGATCAATAACTTGAGAATGGGCACATCATCTATAGAGGCCTGAGTGATCCAATCCGCAACCGAATCACTGTCTATCAGGGCCGGGAGCTCTTCTCCCTGCGTGAATTCACTGCTTGTCTT
>CAZFON010000080.1:0-7628 GCA_964520185.1 uncultured Planctomycetales bacterium
GTACCCGCCTGGGAGTCAAGGCCGTGGAGCTGGTCAAGGAGAACAAGTTCGGTAAGATGGCAAGCCTTCGGGAGAACAAGATCCGCTTTGTAGACATGGAAGAAGCGGTGTCCCAGCGTAAATTAGTGAACCTGGATCTGGTTGAGATCGCCAACATATTCTCCGCCAGACAGTAACTATGGAAAAAATAGTCCAGCAGATCTTTGCAGAATCCATTGAGGTCAAGCAGGGGACCTTAAAAAAGAACTTGGTCGCTATCATGAGCGCATCAGAAGCGGTGATCAAGGCTTTGAGCTCCGGCCATAAGTTGTTTTTTTGCGGTAACGGCGGTTCGGCAGCTGACAGCCAGCATATTGCCGCTGAATTTGTTGGGAGATTCCAAAAGGAACGCAAAGCCTGGCCTGCCATTGCCCTGACCACGGATAGCTCGGCCCTGACAGCACTGGGTAATGATTATTCTTTTGATATTGTTTTCTCACGCCAGCTGCAGGCTTTAGGCCAAAAGGGTGACTGCTTGATCGCCATTTCCACCAGCGGCAATTCCAAAAATGTCCTGGAAGCGGCCAGGCAGGCAAAAGCTTTAGGTATCACCAGTATTGCCGTTACCGGCGGTAACGGCGGTCAGTTGGCGCCGCTATGCGACATCGCTATCATTGCCGCATCCTCCAAAACCGCCCGCATTCAAGAATCCCATCTTGTTATTTTTCACACCATCTGTGAATTGGTTGAAAATTCTTTAGCTTAATTAGATAGAATTTAATTCTTAAGACTTTTATTTAAATTTGTCTTATTTATCAATTTTAATACGATAATTTTTTTGGAAAACGCTTTCTTAAGACAGGCTTCCCGCCCTTGTTTCTCTTTATATATAGTCCATACTTTAATTAAGTATGGTACGCACCCCATTTATCCATATATTTATTCTTATTTCTTTTTTATTTAATAGCCTTGGGCCTATGCCTATGGCGGGCGCGGACGAATTCCGTCTGCCGGCGCCAGGGGTAATGGTCAATCTAAGCCCTGAATTCAATCCGCCGATCCTTAAAGGCCTTAAGGTCCATCCTGAGAATCCTTTTCGATTTGACTTTATTTTGGATAAAGGGGAACTACCCGCGCCATCCCTGAAAGAAGAATCGTCCAAACTCATCAGATATTTCCTGGCTTCCTTGACCATCCCAGAGGGAGACCTTTGGGTAAACCTGAGCCCATATGAAAAGAACCGTATCATTCCCACCAGCTTTGGCCTGACTGAAATGGGCCGAGATTTATTGGCTGAAGATTATTTGCTCAAACAGATCACCGCCAGTTTGATCTATCCAGAAGGTGAAGTGGGCAAGAAGTTCTGGAAGCGTATTTATGAACAGGCTTCTAAGAAATTCGGCACCACCAATATTCCTGTGAATACGTTCAACAAGGTTTGGATAGTACCGGAGAAGGCGGTTGTTTATGAAAATGCCCGGGCAGGAACAGCTTATGTGGTGGAAAGCAAACTAAAGGTTATGTTGGATCAGGATTATTTGTCTTTATCCAAACACATAGACATGACGAAGGGGGCCAATGATGTCAGCGCTCTAGGTTGTCAAATCGTTCGGGAGATAGTCATTCCTGAATTGACTAAGGAAGTCAATGAAGGCAAGAATTTCGCTCAATTGCGCCAGGTTTATAACAGTGTTATTCTCGCCACCTGGTATAAAAAGAAGATCAAGGACGGTATTCTGGCGCGGGTCTATGCGGATAAGAATAAAATAGCAGGGGTCGGTTATCAAGACGGGGGAAACATCGAAACCATCTATCAACGTTACCTGCAAGCCTTTAAGAAAGGGGTTTACAACTACATAAAAGAAGAACAAGACCCCCGGACACAGGAGACCATCCCCAGAAAATATTTTTCGGGAGGAGTGGGCCTAACGGCGTTGGACTTGGACAGCGCCATGACAACCACCACTGATACAGCAACGGTCCCTTCACCCATCAATGAAGATGTCGTCGTTCAATCTGAACTTAAGGCCGTCAAACCGGAAAATCCTTTGCCGGGAGATATTTTACTGCATAGTTCACTCGTGCCATTTAATTCCCTGACAGGGGATATGCTTAGTGATGTAAAGATAGGAATCGAGGCGCTGGCGAAAAAAGAAGAGGCCGCAGGGACCATGGTGGCCATACCGCCGCAAACCTGGACAGGGGCAATGGCGCAAGACAGGTCCTTTGGGTTAAGCCAGGTATTTTTGGACCGGGAAGGAGAGGTCATTGGTTTTGTATTGGCTTATCCGGATACCGAAAATCATATTGCCGTTATCAGTAAGTTGGCTGTTGATGAGCGATACAGGAAATCAGGGATTGCGACCTTATTGGTAAACGCACTGGCCCGACAAGCCAAAACCATGGGCCTGGGGAAAATTGATCTAAATGTGTTTAAGACCAACACCATCGCACAGGAGGCCTATCAAGTATTGGGATTCAGGAATTCGACCCCGGCAGAATATAGGCAAGATCCCCGCTTTAAAACTTTTGTCTATGACACAGATACAACAGAATTTTTGAATAAACTGGCTCCAAGGTTGGATGATCTGAAAAAGGCCCTGGTTGATGTTCCACAATCTGATCCCTTTTTGCTTTCCGATCTAACGACAAGAATCACGGAAGCCATTGTAGGAGGCAAGGCTTCGGCCCCAGGCTGGCAGTCTAAATTTACTTTTTATAGGAATGATGGCCCGGCCATGGCCGGGCATTTCGATATGGACAGGTTAAGACAGATGGTTAACATCGGCAGGCCATTGGAATATTTACCTTTGCAGGAAGGGGATATCCCCTTAAAGGATATTACCGGTATCGAAGCACAAATATCCCCCAAAGAAGAGGATGTTTTTGTCAATATGGTGCCCTACGTTATCAGCAACGAAATACGGCGGGAAGGTACGATAGAGATCTTAAGAGATGCTTCAGCTGATCCTGATAACCATCGGGTCCACATCGGGGTTTCCTTGATGTTTGATTTTGATGTGATGGCGGCAAGAAGGAGTGCTTTGGGCATCGTCGTTGACCGCAATGGGAGGTTAGGGGAAGTTTTTTCCAAGATAAATGAATTATTGACCCAAAAACAGACCTTAACCCGCCGTGAATTTACTGACAGGCTTATTGATTGGTTTAAAAAGGACAAACAAAGGCAGGGGAATCAATTTGATCTATATGGTCTTTTGAATTCATCGGCAAACAGCTGGCTGTCTACGGACCAGGATTTTGAGTTTATCCGAGAAAAGTTTTTGGCCCATAAGGTGCTTTTTATCAGATCGGATTGGAGGAATGTCGGTGTTTTCCGGGCCATAGGCGTTTGGCTTAAAAAGAACGGATTAAGGGCAGACACGGTTTATGTTTCTAACATGCGGGATTGGTTGTTATTTGGTGATAGCGGGCGCAATGTTTCAGCCATGGAAGATTCTTTGAGGGCCGTTTCTGATCCCAATACCTTTGTTATAGATGCGGCCAAACAAGGCGCTTCTGTAAATCCCGCTTTGAGTCAGCGCGTGATGCGTAATGGCAAAGTCATTGATCGGGCGATGCAGGCAAACAGGGCCACGAACGTTAAGGATTTCGATGGTTTAAACCGTTGGCTTAGCCGGTATAGGTTTAGAGGAAGGAATTTATTTGGCCAGGCAGAGGACGTTACGGTTTCAATAGAGCCATCCATTAATGGTAATTTTAGATCAAGGCATGATTTAAATGGCGATGAGGGCAGGATCATCGTTTATGTTCCGCGGTATTTCTCTGTTTACGCGGCGCTTAACGACTTAAAAAGATTAGACGTCCTTATAACGAAGGCCATTAAGAAAGATTATAGGTTTTTTGTGAAGATCACAGGGCCTAACAATGCCGTTGTTCATAGGAATGAATTTTTCAGCGCCCTGCATGTCCAGCTTAACAGCCTTGGTAAAGGGCTGACCCAAAGGATACCAACGATCCCATCTCAGAAACAAGATCGATCCATGATTGCGTTAGGGCTTGGACAGGTCCCTGTTTGGCCTGTGGAATTGGCCAAAGACGGGGATTCTGGCGTGATAGATCTGGTTTCTCCCAGAGGCAGATACCGTGAATTCACCTTTACGGATGGAAGTTCGATAACAGGAACGGAATATCAGACGGAAGCCCGCAATGTAAATGTATGGGAATACAAAACCACTGATGAAAGGATCATATTTCATGCGGCTTTTCATGTTGACATCGATGGCCAGGATCCCTGGAAGACCGTTTTTGCGCAAATGACCAGGGGCCTCCAAGAAGAAAAACGAAAGCCAGCCGGGCTTGCGACATTGCATGATCTGGCCATGAATGCCGGCCAACTTCCCGCCGAGAAAGGTGGTATTGATCTTACTGCCAATAAAATGCCATTAGAAATACAGAATACCGGTCAAGAGATAAAATTCCAGCTTAATCCGACCCAGCTTGAAGCGTTGCGTAATGCCCCAGGCTTTGAGCCGGTGATCATTAATATCCAGCCGTTGACTGACCTGAAGGGCTTCCTGGAAGTGAATCATTAGGTTAGAGTAAGACTATTGTCCTTCCCTTTCCAGATTTCCTGTGTTAAAATTCTTCCTTTATTATGAATATAAATAATAAAATTGTTCGGTTGCCTGGTTTATTAAAGAAATTGCCCGCTATGCGCCGGCAGGGGAAGACCATTGCCTTTACCAATGGCTGCTTTGACTTGATGCATATCGGTCATGTGCGGTATTTGGAACAAGCTTCCAGGGGCAACCGTATCCTGATCATTGGCCTGAATTCCGATGTGTCCACCAGGAGCATCAAGGGCCCTCATCGCCCCATCGTCCCCCAGAAATCACGTGCCGCAGTCCTGGCTGCCTTGGAATGTGTGGATTTCGTCGTTATTTTCAATGAAGACACCCCTTACAAAACCATCGCTGCCATCAAACCAGACATCTTGATCAAGGGCGCTGACTGGAAGGGAAAGCCAGTTGCCGGTCAGGACCTCGTCAAGAAAGTGGAATTTGTGAAGTATATTCAGGGGTTTTCAACTACCAATATCATAGAAAAGATCCTTAAAAGTGAAAAAAAATCCCGATAGAGCATTGTACCGGATCATGGATGCTAATCTTAACCGTGTTAAGGAAGGCTTAAGAGTTTGTGAAGATTTGTGCCGATATAATTGGGATCAAAAGACTTTGACGCGTGCTTTTAAAGATCTTCGGCATGATCTGACGGCCGCCATCTCAAAATTGGATATGCACAAGGTCCTTGAGGCCCGTCATATCCAGGCTGATGTGGGATGCGCTACTTCTGTCAGCGAATCCAGGAGAAAAGATATGGATTCGGTTTTTTGGGCCAATTGCCAGCGAGTCAAGGAGTCCTTACGCGTGCTGGAAGAAGTGACCAAATTACTCGACGCTGAAATATCAATCAAGCTTAAAGCATTGCGGTATAAGGTTTATGCGCTTGAACAAAAAGTTATTGGCCGCCTCTAAATTGTATTTAATTTTGGATACGCAGGTATTAGATGGCGGCGTTCTTTTGCGAGTCCTAAAAGATTCTGTACGCGCTGGCATTGATATAGTACAATTGCGGGACAAAAGAAGTAGACCTAAGGAGATTTTAGCTTTTTGCCGCAAGATCCTGGCCATAACAAAGCATCAGATACCATTTATTATGAATGACCGCGCGGATCTAGCGGTCATTGCCGGAGCGGATGGTTTGCATATAGGGCAGGACGACCTGGATTATCAATCCGCCCGTAAAATGATGGGCCCAGGCAAGATCATCGGCGTCTCTTGCCAGAATTTTGAGCATGCGCTTAAAGCCCAAGCAGATGGGGCTGATTATATTGGTTTTGGATCGGTGTTCGAGACCAAAACCAAGCCTGAACGAAGGCCCATGGATCTGGATCTTTTACAAAAAGTAGTTCAACAACTAAAAGTCCCTGTTTTTCCCATCGGGGGCATCAGCCGGGGGAATATAGGGCAGTTAATACCCTTGGGAGTAACAAGGGCAGCTGTTTGCCGGGACATTTTACTGGCAAAGGATGTGCGTAAGGCTGTGGGGGAACTAAAATTTTATTTGCGGGGGTAATTCAGTGGTAGAATGCTAGCTTCCCAAGCTAGCTACGCGGGTTCGATTCCCGTCCCCCGCTCCAATACAATTTAAGGAATGGCAGTGCTTAGACATCAAGGTATAAAAATTTTGCTCTTTGGTTTGTTATTAGGGTTTTGGGCCGGTTGCGCCACCGAAGAATATAAACCCATGCCCACACCCGGCCTTGTTTCGACTCCTGTTGCCAGAAGCCAAGGGGTGTATCACAAGGTTTCCCGCGGACAAACGCTTTGGCAGATCGCCCAGGCCTATGGGGTCAGCATGAACAACATCATTCAAAGCAATAATATTCCCAACGGCAGCGCTCTTGAAGTCGGTCAGCTGCTTTTTATCCCGGGTGTGAAGGAAGCCAGGAGCATCTCAGAGCATAATACCGTAGACAATAACAAGACCCAATTCATCTGGCCTCTGCGCGGTAAGGTGGTGGTTTATTTTGACGATCCCATCGGCGGCAATGCCCTTAGCCACGGCATCGACATACAGGCCCAGCCGGGAGAAAGTGTACAGGCTATCAGGGAAGGGGACGTGATCATGGCCGGTTACATGAGCGGCTACGGCCAGACGGTCATGATAGACCACAAAGACGGTCTTATTTCAGTGTATGCGCATAATGCAAGGGTCTTGGTAAAGTCAGGGGACCATGTTTACAAAGGTGACCCCATTGCGCAGGTCGGACAAATGGGCAGCAGGGTGGTTGAACATTTAGAGATCCGCCATGGTAGTCAGGCGATGAATCCATTGTATTATTTGCCATGAATATTATAGATTTTGACCATCAATTTTACGGCCGTCGCAGCGTTTTGGATATTTTAAGAAAGCGCGTGCTGGGCTTAAAGGAAGGCTACCGACAGAACGTGGCCCTTTTGGGTGACCGTTACATCGGCAAAACAGCCCTTTTGCACGGGCTCATTTCCCAGATGGAAGAGCAGGAAGTGTTTTTTGTCTACCTGGACCTGGAGAACCGTGATTTTGATTATTTCGCCTTCCAATTCATCAAAAGTCTTCTCTATAATTATCTCAAGAAAACAAACGCCTCTCCCTTACAGGAAGATCTGAAATTATTGTGCGAAGCATGCAAAGACCGGCTTCCGCGTACGGTATTCCTGGTGCAGGCCGTGGAAAACTTTACGGCCCAGGGTAAAAACGCAGAAGCCTACAACATGATCCTGTCCCTGCCCGAGGTCTTTACCCAGGAAACCGGGCGGCCGGTGGTCCTGATCTTTGATGAGTTCGGTCATTTGGGTAATTTCAATATTCCCGAAGCCTTTGCCGAGCTCGGCAAGCGCATCATGACCCAGAAAAACTGCCTGTATATCGTGGCCAGTTCCTCGCCCCAGCAGACCCAGATCATCCTTTCCGAAAAATTGTCCCTGCTGTTCGGCAATTTCGAGACCATCAGCCTTGAGCCGTTTAATTTTGCCGAGGCCCAGGGCTTGATCGACCATAATCTTGACGGCATCAAGATCGGTCTGCACTTAAAGAATTTCTTTGCTGATTTTACCGGCGGTCATCCCTTGTACATTAACCTCTTG